>JBHHZN010000238.1:0-3963 GCA_046758155.1 Acidobacteriota bacterium
CGGCAGCCCCTTCCCCCTGGCGGCCGATCCCGTCGGCGGCCCCCTGCGCTCCGAGCCGCTCGCCTTCCTGGAAGGACATCCGATCCTTCGCTGGACGCCCCTGCCGCTGCCCCGTCTCTACCTGGAGGGGCTGGATCTGGCGAGGTACAAGAACATGCACGTCGAGGGCCCGGGCTACCTCAACGGGGCCCTGTCCCGGAACGGTTGGTGGTCGTTCTTCCTGCTCGCCCTCACGATGAAATCGACCCTGCCGTTCTTGATCCTCGCCGCCGGCGGTATCGCCCTCGCCTTCGTCCGGCCCCGCGCGGAACAGGACACGGTGCACCGGGCCTACATCGCCACCCCTGCCATCGGCCTGACACTGCTCATCACCGCCTTCACGCACGCCCAGATAGGGCTGCGCTACATCCTGCCGGTCCTGGTTTTCCTGGCCCTGGCGGGATCGGCGGCGATGATGCGCTTGCTCGGGGTGAGGAGGGGCCCTGGCACCTCACGATCCCGGATCGCCGGCTGCCTGCTGGCCGGCTCGATCCTGTTCGGCTGGCACGCCGTGTCGGCTCTGCGCATCCACCCGTATCATCTCGCCTACTTCAACGAAGCCTGGGGCGGCCCCGACAAGGGGTACCTGCACCTGGTGGACTCGAACCTCGACTGGGGCCAGGACCTGGTCGGCTTGCGGCGCTTCATGGATGAGCACGGCCTCGACGGGATCAACCTGTACTACTTCGGGACGGCCGATCCCCGCTACTACGGCATCGAGAGATACGTCCCGCCCCGGCCGGGATACTTCGCCGTCAGCGTCACCCACCTGATGGGGGTGTATCTGCCCGACAAGCGGTACCTGGCCCCTCTGCGCGCCGTGAAGCCGCTCACGACGATCGGCCACTCGATCTGGGTCTTCAAAATCGGGAAAGTCCCCGATTTCCTCGAAGTCCCCCCGGGCCCGTCATGACGAACGCCGGCGCCGCTTGCCCTGTCCGTTCCCCGGCACAAGATTCTCCCCCCGGGCCGGCAACCGGTCACGGTACGGGGCGGGGAGAGGGATGATGTACAAGGTCCTCCTGGCGGATGACATCAGGCTTTCACTGGCCTCGGAGAAAGACTTCCTCGAAGGCCGCAACCTGAAGGTCTTCGCCACATCGTCCGCCGTCGAGGTCGGCGACCTCGCCGCGATCGTCCAGCCGGATCTGATCGTTCTCGATTACGAGATGCCCGAGATGACCGGCGCCGAGATCTGCGAGCGGATCAAGAGCAACGCGCAGACCGCGCACATCCCCGTCCTGATCGTGACGGTCCACGAGGAGGACGACATCGCGACGACCTGCGAGAAGGCCGGTGCCGTGGGTCTTCTCCCCAAGGCCGCCGGCCGGGAGGCGCTGCTCGAGGAGGTCGCCAGGATCCTCGGGGTCCCCCGCCGCCGGGACGTGCGCGTGCCTTGCCAGTTCACCGTCGGCATCGCCAGCGGCGGGCAGGTCTTCTCCGGTCTTGTCGATAACATCAGCAGTTCGGGTGTGTTTCTGACCGTCTCCCGGCCGTTCACCGGCGGCCTGGCGCTGCGGCTGAGCTTCGACCTGCCCGCCGTCGAGAGGCCGGTCCGCCTGCTCGGCGAGGTGATGCGCACCGTGGAGCTGTCCCCGTCCACCTACGGGCTCGGGATCCAGTTCCTCGAGATGGATTCGGCCTCGCGCAAGGCTCTCACGACCTTTCTCGAGAACAGCCTCTGAAGCCTCCGGCGCGGATCCCGCCGGCTCACCCGCGCTCTTTCACCTTGACGGTCTTCGCCGGGATGCCGACGTTGACGTGATGGTCCGGCACGTCGCGCGTGACGACCCCCATCGAGCCGACCATGGCGTCCTCGCCGACCCTCATGCCCGACAGGACGACCGCGTGGTACGTGATGCGCGCGCCGTTGCCCAGGACCGTGCGCCCGAGCTTCACATCGTTGATGTCCATCACGTCGTGGGAGTGCGAGTAGATGTTCGCGAAATCCGACATCGAGACGTTATCGCCGATGATCACTTCCCCGCGATCATCGACGAAGACATCCCGGTGGAACACCACGTTGCTGCCGCAGGAGATGTTGTAGCCGAACGAGAACTCGACGTTGCGGAAGAACTTCACGTTCTCCCCGCAACGGCCGAAAACCCTCTTCGCGAGCATGCGGCGGAAGATGAAGCCGAGGTGGTCGTTGTGGCCGAGAGGCGATCGATCGAACATCACCCACAGCCACAGCAGCGGCTTGTTCTTGTAGAACCTGTCGAGATCGATCTCGGCGTAATACTCCGCCTCGAGGGTGATGTTGCGCGGATCGTAGCTCGCCACGGTCGTCTTGACGGCGAGGGGCTGCTTGGGGTCCTTCAGGGCCGCGTCGTAGTCGAACGCCGGTCCCTCGTAGATGCTCAGGAGGGTGTCGCGGCAAAGATCGTTGTTGTCGATGGTGTCATCATCGATCTTGCGCGCCAGGTCCTCGACGAATCGCTCGAACAGGACTTCGATGTCGGAGTTCGCGAGCCGGACCGTTCGCGAGGCCATCGTGGACTCCCCTCGATACGTGCCTCAGAGTACCTTACAAGCCCCCGGGCGTCAACGCGATGAGCCCTGGTATAATGAGAGCGATGCGACGCTCGCGCCTTGCGGCCGGCTTGTCCGTCCTCGTGATCGCCTACACGGTCCGCCTGATCTACCTGCACCAGATCGCATCCTCCGTGCTGTTCGACTTCCTCCAGCTCGACCCGCTCTACTACTACCAGTGGGCCACGCGCATCGCCGCCGGCGACTGGCTCGGCAGCGAGGTGTTCGAGATGAGCCCGCTGTACTCCTACCTGCTCGCCGTTCACCTGCTCGTCTTCGGGTCCGACCTGTGGATCCTGCGGCTCGTGCAGATAGCGGTCGGCTCGCTCACCTGCCTGCTCACCTTCCTGCTCGGCGCGCGCCTGTTCAACACGAGGGTCGGGCTCCTGGCCGGTCTCGCCTGCGCGGTCTACGGCCCCTTGCTGTTTTACGAAGGCCAGGTGATGAAGGAGTTTCTCACGCCGGCGCTCGCCACCGGCGCCCTGTTGCTGATATGCAGCCCTCGGGCGCGCGCCGGCGCCGCGGCGCGCCGGGGACCGTGGCTGGGCGCCGGCGCGCTGCTGGGACTGGCCGCGCTGGTCCGCGGCAACTTCCTCCTCCTGATCCTGATCCTCGCGGTCTGGGCCTTCTTCGCCGCCGGGCGGCGCTTCACCTTCGTGGTGCCGTTCGCCTTCGGGACCGCCCTGGTGCTTCTTCCGGTCGCCGCGCGCAACTACGCCGTATCCGGGGACCTCGTCCTGACGACGTCCGGCGGCGGGGAGGTGTTTTACATCGGCAACGGGCCGTTCGCCAACGGGGCGTACGTTCCGCCGCCCTGGGTCCGCTCCAACCCGATGTACGAGCACCAGGATTTCCGCGACAAGGCAGAGGAGATCACCGGCCGCCCCTTGACCCGGGCCGAGGCCTCGCGCTTCTGGTGGCGCCGGACGGCCGCGTGGATCCTCCGGCATCCGGGGCGGACCGCCCTGCTGTGGATGCGCAAGTTCGCCCTGTTCTGGAACGACCACGAGCTGCCCGACAACTACTCCTACGATACCTTCACGCGCTTCTCGCCCCTGCTGTCGCGGATGCTGACGTTCGGCCCGGTGGCCCTCCTGGCGTGGGTTGGGCTGCTGTGGTCGGCGCGCGACGCCGGGCGGTTGGTTCCGCTCTACCTGGTCCTCGCCGGCTACATGACGTCGGTGCTGTTGTTCTTCAACTTCGCGCGCTTCCGCCTCCCCGCGGTGCCGATTCTGTGCGTGTTCGCCGCCTTCGGTGCCGAGCAAATATTCCTGGGCCTGCGGGCGTGGTGGCGGCGGCGCCGGCTCGACTGGCGCCCCGTCATCTCCGCCCTCCTGCTCGTCTTCGCCGGGCCGTTCATGTACATCGATTGGTCCAGCTCGGCCGACGAGC
>JBHHZN010000239.1:0-3940 GCA_046758155.1 Acidobacteriota bacterium
AAGACGGTCCCGAGGCTCCGGAGGCGCTCGCTGCCGAGGTGACCCGCCGCGGCGCGGGGGCCATCGGCGTTCTGGTGACCGACGCCGCAATCCCCGCGGATGGTCGAGGCGGCAGGGCGCCACCGCGCCGGCCATCCTTCCTTCTACGCGCGCGACCCGGCTCGATCGAGTCCGCTGGGCTCTCCCCGGCGGAGGGGCGGCTCGCCTGCGTCGTCTTCGATCGTCTGATCCTGCGCCCCTTGACGCGCCAGGATGCAGAGGCGGCCGTTCGTTCGGCATGTCTCAGCTACCATCAGGATCCGGCCGAGGCGGCGGCAGGCCACGGGGCGGTCTTCCTATTGCCCCCGGTCCGACTGGACGACCTGTGGGATGTCGCACGCGAGGGGAAGCGGCTTCCGGCGAAATCGACCTACTTCGCCCCAAAGATCCCTTCGGGATTGATGCTCCGGCCGATCTGACGCTCTTTATCTCTTCCGAGAGTCAGCCCGGCGTGTAGTCTCCGAGGCTGATCACCTCCATCCCGGCCACCCGGCGTAGTGCCGTCTTGTCCGTCACGTACGCACGCACCCCCCCACGCAGCGCCGTCGCTATCTGTATGGACCTTTCATGCGAGCCACCGATGCTGGCCTGCACCTGCGCCGCTTGCCGCGCCACCCCCCCCGTCACCGGCACGATCTCCAGCCCCCGCTGCCCGCTCAGATACTTGTACGCCTGCAGCGCCAGATCCTCACGCCCCCTCCGATACGGCTCCGTGAGGAGTTGATAAAAAGAGATAGCAGATGTCTGCGCCCGCAGCTTCTCGGAGCGAAGCCCCGCAAACAGCAGCCTCGTCAGCTCTACAAACGGCGGGCTGCCTATCAAGTGATAGGCTATCACGCACGGGTCTAAGTGTAGTCGTCGGGCTTCCTCGATGTGTTCCTGGAACTGCGCCCGATTACTCACCTAACTCCGCCCACAACTCGGGCCCAAGGCTGGCGAAGAGACCGTCCAGTTCCGCCACCAGGTCCGCCGGCTCTCGCTCCAGCTCGATGACGGATCTGTCCCTGACGGTCACCAGGAGACGATCGCCCGGCTTGAGGTCGAGCGCTTCACGGGCCTCGCGCGGCACCACGATCTGGTGCTTACTGCTCAGCTTGACCGATACGGACATCGGCGACCTCTCCAGCCGGCGGTGGCTGCCTGTCCGGTCAAGCGCGCTCAAGGCGCCGAGACAGGCAGTATAAAAGCTAACCTTTACGGCGATGCTTTACAATGGTCGGGCACCTGTACGTCAACGGGCCGCTCCTCGCTGTGCGCCACGGCGCGGAGGAAGGCGGTGCGGCTCGACCGTCCCTCGCGCTCAGATCACCTGGTAGATGAACACCCCGTAAAGCACGAGCAAGAGCAATCCCTCGGGACGATTCACACGGCGGCCGGTGTACGCCAGTGGTATCAAGAGAAGGCAGAAGAAGAGGGCCGGAACTACCTGTCGCACAACGACATCGGGTGGGAGGCGGAGGGGACTCAGAAGCGCGGCGCTTCCCAGGACCAGGCCCAGGTTGAACACGTTGGAGCCGATGATGTTGCCGATCGCGATGTCGCCCAGCCGTCGCGCGGCCGCCGCCACGGTGGAGGCCAGCTCCGGAATCGACGTGCCGACCGCTACCATCGTGGCCCCAATGACCTCCTCTGGGACCCTGAATGCGGTGGCGATCGCCACCGCGGAGTCGACCAGCCAGTGCGCGCCTGCGAGCAATGCCGCAAGACCGACGATCATTCGCACCAGCAGCCACGAGGGCCTCGACCCCCAGGCGGCTCCCCACCGCGTCTCCTCTCCGCCCGCGGACGCCCCTTCGACCACCTGCCCTCCAGCGGTCACTTCGTCGCCGGTCACCCCCAACCTCCCCCCTACGCCGATCGATCCGGCACCCCGCCACATCATCCCCTCCAGCCGCAGCATGAAGCCTAGATAGATGAGGAAACCCGCTAGCAACGCCAGCCCGTCGAGGCGGCCGAGCGCATCGTTCCACGACAGCAACATCACGATAAGCAGGACGAGAACCAGAAGCGGGCTCTCCCTGATCAGAAGACGGCGCCTGACATCGATCGGTCGGATCAGGGCCCCAAGACCGGCGATCAGGCCCACGTTCGCCACGGTCGAACCCATCACGTTCCCCACGGCCAGCCCCGCCTGTCCGCGAAGCGCCGCCAGGCCGCTCACGAAGAGCTCCGGTGCGGAGGTGCCGAAGGCCACGACCGTGAGGCCCACGACGAGGGGGCTGATGCGCAGGCGCGCGGCGAGGCGAGACGAGCCGGTCACCAGCCAATCGGCGCCGAAGGTGATGAGGACGAGGCCCACCAGGAACTGGACAGCCTCGCCCATCAGAAGCCGCTTCCGATGGTCATCCCGGATCGCCCGCGTTGAAGAGCAGGGTGGATAATCGCGCACCACCCATGCCCGCGGGCCTGGCTCTGTGGAAAACGATGGATCGCAGCGTATGCGCCATCACCACCGCGGAGTGGGGCCGCCGCTCAGGAGTCCGACCCGGAAGCCCTCCGTAACGACGACCGGGCGGAGGCCTTCGGCGCGCCGGCTCCCGGCGCAGCCGCCGCACGTGCGCGCTGGACGGCCGCCTGCTGCGACTCCGTCCGCGAGACCTCCGCCCCCATGTGGAGGCGGCCATCCACGCGGCCCCCCTCATCGAGCTTGATGCGGCGGCTGCGGATATCGCCCTCGACGTGGCATGATGCCTGGAGCTCGACGCGGCTCTGTGCCGTGATCGTGCCCGACACGCGCCCAGCGACGATGAGATCCTGCGTTTCAATATCGCCCTTCACGACGCCGTCCTTGCCGACCACCACCGACTTGGCCGCCTTGATGAGGCCCTCTACGCGACCCTCGATCCGCACGATCCCATCGCTGGAGCAGTCTCCGGTCACCTTCATCCCGGGGGCGATGATGGAAACAACCTCACTCAGATCTCGGCCTTCCGCCTTGCTCTCCTTCATCATGGTCTTTCCTTTTCCCAACACGGTGCCTACCTACATCCGGCCATCGGCGACCCGATCCAGCAGTTCGAGCGGGTCGATCAAACGCCCACGGTGCCTTGCCTCGAAGTGCAGGTGCGGGCCCGTCGATTGTCCCGTACTGCCGGACAGCGCGATCACCTCCCCTTCCTCCACCGAATCACCCTCCACGACAAACGTCCACGCGTTGTGTCCGTAGAGCGTCGAAAGACCATCCCGGTGGTCGATTCGAACGTAACGGCCGTACACGCGGTCGGCGCCGATATCCGCCACGACGCCGTCCCAACTCGCCCGCACATAAGAACCCACCGGCACGGCGATGTCTATGCCGGCGTGCGACGGCTGCAGCTCGCCCGAGTCTGCCCCGTGGGACCGGGTGATGTACCCTCGATGCGCCAGCGGCCACGCGAGCGACCGTCCGGAACCGGGGGGGCGCTCACCGGCCGGCTCGGCCCCGGCCTCGAGCGGCGGAAGCCAGATGTCGCCGCTCCCTCCGGGTCCGCGGTACCCGAGCGCACGCTGCAGGCGGCGGTAGTCCGCTTCCATTCGCTCCAGCCGGGCCGCCAGTTCCATCATCTGCGTCCTCTCGGTCGAGAGGCGCTCCAGTTCCGCCGACATCACCGCCGCCTGCGTCGACTCGCTCGTTCGTTCCCACGCGCGGCCCGCGATCCACCCGGCCAACAGCAGGAGCCCCACGGCAACGAGCGCGACGCTCAGCACGCGGCCGGCTGCCAGGCGGACGGGGTGGGACTCCGTGTCCCCCTCGCGCAGGAACACGAGCATCCATGCATCATCCCTGAGGCGGACCACCGGAGCCGGGCCCTCCTACAGCTCCGCCGCAGATCGCCCGGCCATCAGGCCAAGCAGTCTGTCGAAGTCCTCGGCATCGTGGAAGACCACCCGAATCTCCCCTGCCGCCTTCCCTTTGAGCCGG
>JBHHZN010000240.1:0-3883 GCA_046758155.1 Acidobacteriota bacterium
CCCAGGCTTCTGGCCAGCTCGAGCCTGGCCGCGGGTTGCAGCCCGGCACCCCATAATCGATCGAGCGCCAGGAGGGTAACGGCCGCGTTGCTGCTTCCCCCGCCCAGACCGGAACCGGGGGGGATCTCCTTGCGCAGCGTGATCTTCGCTCCCCGGCCCGGGCACAGCTCGGACATCGCCTTCGCGGCGCGCATGACGAGGTTGCTCGCGTCGCAGGCAACGGCATATCGTCCTTCCACCGCCAGGGACAACCCGCTGCCCTGCTCGAAGGTCAACAGATCGCACAGGTCGATGGCCTGCAGGGTTGTATGGATATCATGGTAACCATCGGGCCGGCGGCCCAGGACTCTCAGCCCCAGGTTTATCTTGGCGAACGAACGGATGGTCAGAGCTTTCACGGCAGCAGGACAGGCTTCCGCTCGCCGGCTTCAGCCAGGACCACGCGGCGCCAGCCGGGGGGAACATCCAGGTTGAACAGGGTCGGCTCGATGGGCTCCCGCGGCGGTCGCTCCAGTTCGCTCAACCGGAGATCGAGGGAAGCGAACCCACGAACGGATCCCCCCGTTGATCGCACACGCAATCGGTCCGGATCGCTTCGAATGATCAGCGTTGCATCTTGCATGGCACCCGCCGCACCTGTTCCCTGCTGCCAGAACGCCCTGGAGCCGGTGGATCCCAGGATCGCCACCAGCATGGAAGAGTCCACCGCCACGCCCAGCACCGCCTCGAGCGTCCGAGGCGTCGACTTCTCCTCGATGTACTCGCGTCGACGGGGCAGCAGGACGACAAGCCGATCACCCTGAACAACGAGGACCGCCTGCGTTCCCCCCCACCGGCCGCTCAGCTCCGCGTAGACCCGATCGGGCGGCTCGACCGCGAAGGCGACGTTGAACCGAAAAACCTTCCCGCCGTACGTCATGCGTCCCTTGCAGAAGGCCCGCAACGCCGCGGGCGCCGGTTTGCCCGTCTCCGGCCCCTGGGGAATCGCTCCCGGGTGGCACGCCGCCAGGGGACCGATCAGGAGGGAGGCTGCCACCGCGATCCTCGCCCGGTGGCTCCAGGTCACGGATCGATGCCGGCCGCCTTGCGCGCGGCCGATAGTCTTTCACGGATGGCATCGGGGTTCTCGACGCCCCGATCCAGCGCCTCCTGCCAGGATCGTATCGCATCCTCCATCCGTCCGAGGGCCTGGTACAGGTCCCCCATGTGCGCATGGATCGTCGGCTCCTCCGACATCGCCGCCAAGGCATCCTCGAGGAATCTCTCCGCGTGCCTGTAGTCGCCCTTCTTGAAGTAAGCCCAACCCAGGCTGTCCAGGTACGCGCCGTTGTCCGGAGTGATATCCAGGGCTCGCTCGATGTAACCGACCGCCTCGTCCAGCCGTATCCCCTGATCCGCCAACATGTAGCCCAGGTAGTTCAACGCGATGTCGTTGCGCGGGTTCAGATCGATCGCATGGGAGAGGAGCTTCTCGGCCAGGGTCATCTTGCCGGCACGTTCACTCTGGGCCCCCGCTGAGAGATACGCGTCGGAGATCTTCGCGAGTTGATCGTCATCACCTTTCTTGCGGGCCGACCTCTCGTCCAGAACGATCCGCGCCTCTCGCTGCCGCCCCTTCACCAGGAGGATCTCCCCCTTGCGGAGCTTGAACCTCGCATCGGAGGGAAACATCCCGATCCCATCCTCGACGACCTCCAGGGCATCGTCGAATCGACGCGCGCGCATCAGGTCAAGGGCCATTCTGAGCTGGATATCCGATCGTTCCGCCGAGACCTGCTTCGAACCGCTCGCATCCATCATCTTGGCGATCGCCTCGAAGTGTTCGACCGCCTCGGCATATCGTTCCCGCTTCTCGCTCAACCGGGCGAGCATGAGATGCACCCTCATGGGATCCACCCCCAGTCGCAGCAGGTCCCGGGCGTTCGAGACGGCATTTTCGAGATCGCCCTCGGCCTCGTAGGCCTCGGCCAGCGCCAGGCGAAGACGCGGATCATGGGGGCGCCGCTGCATGGCGGCCGTGAGGATCGCCTCGGCTTCATCGTAGCGTTTCAGTTTCAGGAGGACGTGCGCCGCAAGGAACGGACCGTCGACCGAGTCGGGGTCAAGCGTCAGGTGTTTCCTCAGCGCTTCGACCGCCTGCTCCAGGCGGCCCCGTGCCACCTGGAGCCTCGCCAGGGAGAGATAAACGGCGGGATCGTCGGGGCTCAATCTCGCCACGTCCAGGTAGGCATTCAGCGCTGCCGACAGGTCCTCGCGCCCCGCCCCGGGTCGCTGGGCGATCGCCATCAGGGAATCGGCCAGGATCCGCCGGGCCGCGGCCCGGTTGGGCTCGAGCTCGATGGCCCGGCGGGCCACCTCGGCCGCCTCGTCCGGGCGGTCCAGCTCGAAGTAGAGCTTGGCGAGCTCCACGGCGAGTTCGGCCGAGTCAGGATCGGCCGCCACGGCGCGCCGCATGAGATCGACGGCGGACTCGTAGTCCCGCTCGAACCAGGCCTGCTGCGACAGCAGGTACTCGTAGTAGGAGTCGCCGTGTACATCGTCCATCGCCGGAGAACCGGCCCCGGCCGTCCCCACGCCGATCCCGGGCAAGGCGGCGACTAAGAGGATCACCCGGCACCGTCGAATCAGCGACGTCATCCCGCCACCGTCCCCTCCACCGGGACACCACTCGACGACACCGCCGCCTCGGGCCGGGACGCCCGCGACGGACGGTCGAGCTCCTCGAGGTGCTCGACCGCCTCCTCGAGCTGCTTGTTCATTCGCTCACTCCACGTCATGTTGTCCTGCGACACCACGATCTTTTCCGCCGGCTTCAGCCCCGTGCCATGCCAGGAGAGCCCGGAAGCCGACACGTATTTCCTGACGGACAGTTTGAGGTACCCCCCGTTCTTGAGCGGGAGAAGATCCTGTTCCGCTCCCACGCCGAAGCTCGTTTCCCCCACGATGGTCGCGCCATGGTCCCGCAGGGCCGCAGCGAACAGCTCCGAGGCCTCCGCGGTCGATCTGTCGATCAGCACCTCGATGATACCCGAATACGCGACACCCTGCGATCGCCCGGGCCGAAGATCACGAACTCGCCCGTTTCTGTTCTGCAGGCTCGCCACGACCGAGTTTCCCACGAAGAGCCCGGCAGCCTCGACGGCCTCGGGCATGTCACCCCAGGCATTGCCCCTCAGATCGATGAGCAGGCGATTGATGCCCGCCTTGCCGGCATCCCGAAGCAATGCGGCCACCTCGGACACGACACCGTCGCGGAAGTGCGGGATCCGCAGGATCGCCAACCCCTTCTTGTGGGGGATCATCTCCAGACTCGGGTCCGGCAAGAGTAAACGCCGCCTCGTCAGCGTGACCTCCAGCTTTCTCGGCTCCTCGCGGCGCAGGATCGTGACCGAAACCTTCGTCCCGGGCTTTCCGGCCAGCAGCGATTCCGCCTCGAACAGGTTCAGGGTGCGCGTCGATTGGTCCGCGATTCTTTGAACTCTGTTTCCGGGCGTGATGCCGAGCGAGGCGGCCTCGGAGCCCGATTGCACCGAGACCACGACGAGGACCCCCGACGTCAGGGCGATCCGCAGGCCGACGCCGGCGAGCTCGTCCTTCCCTCGCCGGGAAGATTGGAACTCCTGGTATCGCTTGTATTCGTCCGGCGTGAAATACTCGCTGAACGGATCCAGTTGCAGCAGCATCCCGTGATAGGCGCCGCTCATGAGGGAGCTCGTATCGACCTCATCAACATAGGCGTTCCGGATGAGGGACAGGACCTCGTTGAAGAGTTTCAGATAGGTGTACGTTCCCTCCAGCGCGATGTTTCTGGTGACCATCATCCCGATGAGGAAAATTCCCAGGAAGCCGACGAGGAGGCCGACAATCAATCCCTTGAATCTCG
>JBHHZN010000241.1:0-3858 GCA_046758155.1 Acidobacteriota bacterium
TGAAGCATGCCGCGGACATTCTGCTGGGCACGCGGTTCGGCCTCGATCTGTACGCCAACGTCCGGCCCGTGAAGCTGCTCGATGATGATCTCTGTCCTCTCAAGGGGCGCACGCGCGAAGATATCGACTTCATCATATTCCGCGAGAATACCGAAGGACTTTACGTGGGGATGGGTGGCTCCTTCAAGAAGAACACGGCCGATGAGATCGCGATCCAGGAGGATATGAACACGCGCAAGGGGGTGGAGCGCATCATCCGCTACGCTTTCGAATGGACCAAGCGCGCCGGCCGCAAGAAGGTCCTGATGAGCGACAAGTCAAACGTTCTCACCTACGGCCACGATCTCTGGCAGCGCGTGTTCGCGGAGGTCGGGACCGAGTACCCCGCCATGGAGACGGCGCATCTTTACGTCGATGCCCTCTCGATGCAGATGATCAAGAATCCCGGGCAGTTCGAGACGATCGTCACGTGCAACATGTTCGGGGACATCGTCACGGACATCGGGGCTCAACTGCAGGGGGGGCTGGGCATGGCGGCTTCGGGCAACATCAACCCCGACGGCTCCGCCATGTTCGAACCGGTCCATGGCTCCGCGCCGAAATACGCCGGCCGGAACGTGGCCAACCCGATGGGCGCGATCCTCACGTGTCAGATGATGCTGGAACACCTGGGGATGGCCCGAGAAGGTCAGCTCCTGGAACAGGCCGTCATCCGGTGCCTGCGGGCGAAAAAGTGCACGAGGGACCTCGGAGGCGACCTGGGCACATCGGAAACAGGCGACGCCGTCTGCGCGGAGCTGGGGGACCTCGCCGAGGCGGCATCAGGGGCGTGAAGAGCCGGAGGGCGTGCCGGGTCCCTCGGCGGCGACGCGGGCCAGGCCGATCACGCGCGCGGAGTTATCCCCGTAGCGGGCAGCGCCGATAACCACCATGTCACCGGCGCGCGTCGGGGCCGTCACGAACCGGCCGTGGCCCGCTCCGAGCGCGAAGGCGGGGGGTTGCGTGCCGGCGGGCAGCTTGAACAACTCCAGCCGTTGGGCGTTCAGCGGAGCCAGGAGAAGCAGATCGCCCAGAAGGGAATACCGCACGCGCGGGCGCTGCCCGAGGCGTACCTTCCAGATCAGATGGCCGTTGCGGGCCCGCAGGGTGTAGAGGTAGGTATCGTAGGAGAGAAACATTACCTGGGCGCCGGAAAGCAACGGCCGGCCGACGATGTCGCCCCCCGTGAGGTAAGCCCATTTCTCGTGGAACCCCTTCCTCCGGCGCAGCTTGATGAGATGGAGGCGGTTGTCGGCGGCCCCGATGAAGGCGAGTCTTCCGCCGCAGGCGGCCGAGGTGGTGATGGCGCCCGCGCGGAGGTCCTTGGTCCATAGTGTTTTCCCATCCTCCGGGTCCAAGGCCACGATCAGCCCGGAAGCCGTGCCGACCAGGAGCCTCCCATCGCACCATGCCGCGGCGGTGGATGGTTCCTCGGGGAGGAAGCTGGTCCAGAGCACCGCGTCGAGGTCCAGGCGCAGCAGAATGACGGCCCCCTCCGGATCGGCGGCCGCGATGCCGCGCGGGACGAGCGACAGAAGAGGGCGGATCGAGACGGTGGGAACCGAGGCGACCGTCTCGCCCGTGCCCGCATCGAGCACCTCGATCGTCTCGTTGGACAGCGGGACCGCGAGTCGGTTGCCGGCCGACAACGGAGGCGCCGAGATCGAGGCCGACAGCCTGGCGGTCCACAGGGGGCTTCCGCCGTCGAGACCGTAGGCTCTGATCGCGCCGCCGGGTACAGCGACGATAAAACCGTTCTCGGTGCCGACCAAGAAGGGAGCGGGCGTGTCGGGAACGGGTATCTCCCACACCACCGACAACTCAGGCGACCCGCTCGATCGGGAGGGAGCCCCCGATGCGATCGATTGCGGGGATCCGGCCAGCGTGAGCAGGAGAGCCGAGACGAGAGCGGTCGCTGAAGGCCGCGTTGGCATGATGGCGCCCATCGACGGGCCATTATAGCGACACCCGGAGTCATTCACAGGTCATGCTCGGTGGATTGCCCGGCTTCAGACCGCTGTGGTACCCTCACGGCTCCGCGCGCCCGCTCGGCGTGCAGCGCGAGGATGACACACCGTCGATACACCCCACCGAGGCCGGAAACGATGCCGCGTCACTGCGCCGCCGCACCCGCTCCAGGCCGAGGTGGCGGTCGCTTTTCCAGGCAGGCGATTCGAAGTGAAACAGATCAAGGCGGCCAAGGGAACGAGAGATATCCTGCCGGATGAGATGGCGGCCTGGCACCGGCTGGAGGAGGCGTCTCGCCGGGTCTTCGCTCTTTACGGGTTCGGGGAGATACGGACTCCGATTTTCGAACCGACCGAGCTGTTCCGGAAATCCACGGGCGCGCACAGCGATATCGTGACCAAACAGATGTACACGTTCTCGGATCGCGCGGGACGCTCGCTGACTCTGAGGCCGGAGGGAACGCCCGGCGTTGTCCGCGCTGTCCTGGAGGACGGCCTTCTGCGCCCGGGCGACATCCAGCGTCTTTACTACATCGTTCCGATGTTCCGGTACGAGCGCCCGCAGAAGGGAAGGTACCGCCAGTTCTCCCAGATCGGCGTCGAGGCCATCGGATCGTCCGATCCCGCGATCGACGCCGAGGTGATACAGATGGCCACGGTCCTGTTCAGGACTCTCGGGATCGCGGACACCCGCCTGGTGCTCAATTCCGTCGGTCACGACGGTTGCCGCGTCGCCTATCGCACCGCCCTCAGGGAGAAACTGGCCGCTCACCGCGAGGAGCTTTGCCGGGATTGCCAGCGCCGGTTGGACGAGAATCCGCTGCGGATCCTCGATTGCAAGGTCCCCTCGTGCCAGCAGTACAAGGCGATGGCCCCGAGCATTCTCGAGTACCTCTGCGGCGATTGTGATCGACACTTCGCCGAAGTGCAACGGATGTTGAAGGAGCTGGATGTCGATTTCGTGATCGACGATCGTCTGGTGAGAGGCCTTGACTACTACACCCGCACGGCCTTCGAGATCACCAGCGACCGGTTGGGGGCGCAGAACGCCCTGTGCGGAGGCGGCCGCTATGATGACCTCGTCGGATGGATGGGGGGGCCGGACACGCCGGCGTTCGGCTTCGCCATGGGAGCCGATCGCATGGTCGTCGATGTCCTCGCGCTGCTGCGGCGGGAGGAGGGAGGAGGGGGGATCCCGATCGACGTCTACATCGTCCATCTGGGCCGCGAGGCGCTCGGCAGGTCCATGGCCGCGGCAGTGTCGCTTCGCGCGCGCGGCATCGCGACGCGCCTCGACCCGCAAGAGCGCGACCTGAAGAAACAACTGGCGCGGGCGTCGGCTCTCGATGCGCGCTTCGCCTTGATCATCGGGGAGCGGGAGATCGCGCAGGGCAGCTACCGGCTGAAGCGGATGGCCGATGGTCACCAGAGCGATATCCCGGCGGGAGACTGGGATGTCATGGCCGGGGAGATCAACGATGGATGAGGAGGTCGACATGTCCGTGCACCGCTCGGCCGAATGCGGCCGGCTCGGCGTCGATGACGAGGGACGCGATGTCGTGATCGGGGGATGGGTCCACAGGCGCCGTGATCACGGCAACCTGATCTTCATCGATCTGCGCGATCGATCCGGAATAGCGCAGGTTGTCGTCAGGCCGGAGCGTAGCAGCCAGGCGCACGCTGTCTGTCGCAATGTCCGTAACGAGTTCGTCCTGATCGTCTCCGGGACGGTTGTTCGCCGTGGCCCGGAAAACGTCAATCCCGACATCCCGACGGGCGAGATCGAGGTGGTCGCCCGTCATATCGAGGTCCTCAACAGCTCCGACGTGCCACCGTTTCCCCTCGACGGGCC
>JBHHZN010000242.1:0-3849 GCA_046758155.1 Acidobacteriota bacterium
CTCGTTTATGACGGCCGGCGCCTGGTCGGGTTCAACACCGATGCCACCGGAGGCTACGCGGCCCTTTCCCGCGCCCTGGCTGATCAAGGGCTCGCCGCCAAGGGACTGAATGTGGCCATCGTCGGCACGGGAGGCACGGCGCGCGCCCTCGGGTACGCCGTGCGATCGGCCGGAGCGAGCGTGCTCGTGGCTGGCCGTTCCGAAGAGCGCGGCAGGGCTCTGGTCAGGGCCCTCTCGGGGCGCTTCGTCAAGGTGTCCGATCTCGCGCGCCGGCGATACGATGTTCTGGTGAACTGTACGCCGGTCGGTATGGCGACCAACGGTCATCCCTCGCCTGGAGAACTTCCCGTTTCGCCCTCCGCGATCAAGGGCAAGCTCGTCTACGATGTTGTCTATGCTCCCATGGAGACGGCGCTGTTGAAGGCGGCCCGGGCGCGCGGTATCCCGACGCTGGGGGGCATCGAGATGCTCGTCGAGCAGGCCGCCGAGCAGTACCAGCTCTTCAGTGGTCGACTCGCCCCCATCGACATGATGCGCGAGGCGGTCCGTCAGGAACTGCACCAAAATCGGCGGATCGGATGATATAATTCCGCCATGCCCTCGGATGATCACGATCGCTACTCACGGCAGGTGCGCGTACCGGCGATCGGCGAGGACGGCCAGAAGGCGATCTGCTCCTCGGCGGTCGCGATCGTGGGGTGCGGCGCCCTCGGATCGGTCTCCTCGTCGCTTCTGGCCAGGGCGGGCGTCGGGCGGATGAAGATCATCGACCGCGACTTCGTCGACCTCAGCAATCTGCAACGGCAATTCCTCTTCGATGAAGACGACGTCCGCGAGATGAGGCCGAAGGCGCTGGCGGCATCGCGCAGGCTTTCCCGGGCGAACCCGACCATCCGGGTCGAAGGCTTAGCGGCCGATCTGGGCCCCCGCAACGCGGTCGACCTCCTGAGCGACGTGTCGCTCATCATCGATGGCACCGACAATTTCGAGACGCGGTTTCTCATCAACGACGTGTCGGTGCGCCACGACGTGCCCTGGATCTATGCCGCTTGTATCGGCAGCTACGGACTGACCATGAGCATCATTCCCGGCGAGGCGGCCTGTTTGCGCTGCCTGCTCGAGGACCCTCCCCCGCCGGGCAGCGTTCCTACCTGCGACACTGTGGGAGTCCTCGGCCCGGCGGCCGCGGTCATCGCCGGCCTGCAGGCGGCCGAGGCGATCAAGTACCTGTCGGGGAACCGCGAGGCCATGCACGAGGGGTTGCTGAGCCTCGATGTCTGGACCGGACGCATGACGCGCGTGAAGGTCCCGCGAGGAGGGGGGCGGCGCCGGTGCGAGACATGCGACGGCCTGGAGTTCAATTACCTGTCCGGCAGGGGGTCACGGTCGACGACCCTGTGTGGCCGCAATGCCGTTCAGGTCCTTCCCGAGAGGGGGGCGGAGTTGAGCCTGGAGACGTTGAGGGCTCGCCTACCCGGATCCCTGCACGCCAGGCTCTCGCCGTTCATGCTGCGTTTCACGACCGAACAGCTCGAGGTCTCCGTTTTCCCCGACGGACGGGCCATCGTGACGGGCACCAGCGATCCCACCGTCGCGAGGGGGATCTACTCGCGCTACGTCGGGACGTAGGATGAGGAGGATCCCCGGGGCCGCATGGGTCATGAACCCGGGACGGTCGATGGCGAGCATTTCGTCGTGTCGCGGCAAGGCTGATGCCGCCTGAACCGGCGCCGCGCGCGGGGTGAGCTGCGCCGGCCGATCCGGCCGGAGAGGGCGCGAGGACGCTGCGTTGAGCGGTGACGTCAGGATCTCCCTCGACAATGCGGCGACATAGTATCGGAAACCCGACCGTGAGCTCGGGGGCATTCAGCACTTCCGAGGAGATCGATCGCCTCGTGGCCCCGCCGCCCACGATCGCCTCCACGGCGGTCTGAGCGCGGGAGGATCGCGGCTCGCGCCCGTTTTTTCCTCGTATTTGTCATATGATTTCGGCGTAGGCCCGGCCAGTGAACCCTCATCTGCGGAGGCAGACATGCGGATCGAAAGCGTTCGGCCACTGAGTAGCTCGAAGGCGGCGGCGGTCGTCTCGCTGGTCCTTGTTCTGGTCGCCCCAGCCGCCGGGTGCAGGCGGCGATCGCCTGAACCCCTTCCAGGCATTCCCTTCCCGACTAGCACCATCAGCCGGAAGCTGAACACGTTCGTCTTCGAGGAAGATAGCCGTGCTTACCTCATGACCGTCGGCGTGAACGCGGCCCGTTTCCACGACCAGGATCCCTTCGTTCCGTTCTCAGTCGTGGTGGCCAACAAAATGGGGCCCGCGATCCGGTTAGACCGGGAATCGTTCACGCTCGTCGATCCGGTCACCGGCGCGCGCTACGGTCTCGCCGGTATCAACGAGGTGCGTCGTCAGGGCAAACAACTGTATGACCGCCAGTTGCTCAACATCGATCTGGACGGTTTCGGCACCAAGCTGTCCGGTTTTCATCGACTGCCGAGCAACTTCTTCCCCTTCCAGGGGATCGTCATCGATCATCTGGAGATTCACGAGTTCCAGTACATGGCGGACAATCTCTACTTCCCGAGGCCGGAAGGAGAGCTGCTCGGCAAGAGATTCGAGTTGCACCTGAACAGCCGCGGTCTGGAGCAGGATCTCTTCGTTGTCTTCACGATCCCGGAGAACTGATTGGAGCCTTCGACTCTCAGTTCTTTCCGCAAGCTGTGTCGCCGGGGCAACGTGGTGCCGATCTGGCGCGAGATTCCCGCCGACTGTCTGACGCCCGTCCTGGCGTTCCTGCTCACGGCGAGCCGGCGGAGGCGGTCGTTCCTGCTCGAATCCGTCGAGGGGGGCGAGCGTTTCGGGCGATTCTCCTTCGTCGGCCGCGATCCGTACCGCGTCCTGTCGGCGCGTGGTCTGGAGTTCGAGGAGAGCGAGGGCCGGCGGCGGACGCGGCAGCGAGGTCCCTTCCTGGAGCGCCTGCGATCGATCTTCCAGAAGGCGCACCCGGCGACGTTGCCGGGGCTGCCGCGATTCACCGGCGGCGCGGTCGGGTTCATCTCCTACGATGCCATCAGGCTGTTCGAGCCGACGCAGCTGGGCGTCCTGCGCGGTCGAAGACCCCGCGCGGCGGATCCCGATCTTCCTGATGCCTGGTTCGGTTTCTACGACACGGTTCTGGCCTTCGACCACCTTCACCAGACGATCCTGCTGGTCGCCTCCGTGCGGACGGAGGAGGACGGCCGCGGACTGCGGGAGCAATACGATGCGGGACTCGCGCGGCTGGAGTGCTTCGCCGCGGATCTCCGGCGCGCCGCCGTCCCCCCGATCCCGCGCACGCGCCCCGGCGGGGTCCGTCGGCAGCGCCGGCTCGCCGTTCGATCCAACATGACCCGCGAGAGCTACTGCCGCATGGTCGAGGCCGCCCAGGAGCATATCCGGGCGGGGGATATCTACCAGGTGGTGGTGTCCCAGCGATTCCGGCGCCGACTGGCGTGCGACCCGTTCACGGTCTACCGGGTCTTGCGCCGGATCAATCCTTCACCGTACATGTACTTCCTGCGCGATGGACAGACCAGCCTGGCGGGCGCTTCGCCCGAGATGCTGGTGCGCGTCGTCGATCGCCACGTCGAACTGCACCCGATCGCCGGGACGCGGAGGCGTGGTGGGGGACCCGCCGAGGATGAGGCGATGGAGGCCGAGCTGGGAGCGGACCCCAAGGAGCGCGCCGAGCACGTGATGCTGGTCGACCTGGGGCGGAACGACCTCGGGCGCGTGTGCGAGTACGGGACCGTGAGCGTGGACGAGCTGATGGCGGTCGAGACCTACTCGCACGTGCTCCACATCGTGAGCCA
>JBHHZN010000243.1:0-3840 GCA_046758155.1 Acidobacteriota bacterium
GGACCTTGAGTGTCTTCTCCCTCGACACGGTGCCGGCACCCCGACACTCCGGGCAGACATTCCGGATCGACTTGCCCAGGCCCCGGCATCTCCCGCAGGTGCGCGCGATCGTGAAATAACCTCTGGTCATCCGCTCCTGCCCGCTGCCTCCACACGCACGACAGACGATGACGTCCGCCTCGGTGGCCCCGCGCGTGCCATGGCAGTGCGGACAGGTCTCGGCGTGGGGAACGCGGATCTGCGCCGTGGTCCCGTGGATCGCCTCCTCGAAGTCGATCTCCAGGTCATACCGCAGGTCGGCGCCCCGGGCGGCGCCGGACCGGCGGCCCCTGGTCCGCCCGGCCGGTCCGCCGAAGCCGAAAACCTCGCTGAAAAGCCCCCCGAAGAGGTCCTCGAAATCGGAGAAGATGCCAGGATCGAATCCGCCGACCCCCCCACTGCGGGAGAGACCTTCATGGCCGTACTGGTCGTACAAGGCCCGCTTCTCCGGATCCGCGAGGACCGAGTAGGCCTCGGCGGCCTCCTTGAACCGGGCCTCCGCCTCGGTGTCTCCCGGGTTCCGGTCCGGGTGATACTTGAGCGCGGCTTTCCTGTAAGCCCTCTTGATCTCGTCGAGTTGCGCCGAACGCGCCACGCCCAGCGTCTGGTAGTAATCGTTCTTCTCGGCCACTGGCTCGGGATACCTTTATAGATCCTGCTCGCCGGGGGATCCCTCGTCGGAAGGATTGAAAGCAGAGGGATTGTACAGGATCACGTCGGTCAGGATCTTGGAGGCATCCCCGAGTTTTTCGAGACACTCGGTGCTCTTCTGAAGGTCCGAGCCCTGGATCGCACGGCGCGCCTCCAGCAGCGCCTGCTGGACCGCTTTGCGGCTTTCCTCGTCGAGAAGATTTCCAAATTCCGCGAACGACTTCTCATTCGAGTCCAGGAGATTATCCAGACGCGCCTGGATCCGGGTGAGTTCCGCTTTCACCTTGTCCTCCTCAGCGTGCCGCCGCGCGTCCTCGATGACCTCGTGGATCTCGGCCTCGGTGAGCCCGCCCGAGGGGGTTACCACGATCCTCTGTCCACGCCCCGTGCTCTGATCGCGGGCACTGACGTTGACTATCCCGTTGGAGTCGATCTCGAAGGTCACTTCGATCTGCGGCACACCTTTCGGAGCCGGCGGGATTCCCACCAGCTCGAACTTTCCCAGGGACTTGTTGTACGCGGCGATCTGGCGCTCGCCCTGCATCGCGTGAACCTCGACCTTGGTCTGATTATCGGTGACCGTCGTGAAGGTCCGTGATTTCTTCGTCGGGATGGTGGAGTTATGCTCGATCAACTTCGTGAACATGCCGCCGCGCGTCTCGATGCCCAGCGACAGCGGGGTGACATCGAGGAGGACCATCTCCTTGACCTCCCCCTTGAGGATCCCGGCCTGGATGGCGGCACCCAGGCCGACCACCTCGTCGGGATTCTTGTCCCGGTTCGGCTCTCTGCCGAACACCTCTCGAACCAGCTGCATCACGCGAGGCATTCGCGTCTGTCCCCCCACCAGCAGGACCTGATCGAGGTCCGCGGCCGAAAAACCCGCCGCCGCCAGCGCATCCTCGCAGGGTTTGCGGGTCCTCTCGATGAGATCGGCGACCATCTCCTCGAAGGCCGCGCGCGTGAGCTCGAGGTTCAGATGCTTCGGGCCGGATTGATCGGCGGAAATGAACGGTAGGCTGATCTCCGTGGTCTCGACGGCGGACAGATCGCACTTCGCCTTCTCCGCCCCCTCCTTGAGGCGCTGGAGCGCGAGCTTGTCGGTTCGCAGGTCGAGGCCGTGCTCTTCCTCGAACTTCCGGACCATCCAGTCAACGATCCGCTGGTCGAAATCCTCGCCCCCCAGGAACGTGTCGCCCGATGTCGACTTGACCTCGAAAACACCGTCGCTGATCTGCAGAATGGTTACATCGAAGGTTCCCCCGCCGAGATCGTAAACACCGATCTTGAGGTTGCTGGATTCATCGAAGCCGAGGGCGAGACTCGCGGCGGTCGGCTCGTTGATGATCCGAGAGACTTTCAGCCCCGCGATTCTGCCGGCGTCCTTTGTCGCCTGACGCTGTGAGTCATCGAAATAGGCGGGAACCGTGATGATGGCCTCATCGACCTCGCTGCCTAGAAACTCCTCCGCCATCTCCTTCAGCCGCGCCAGGATGATGCCTGAGATCTCCGCAGGGCTGTATTCATGATCTCTCACCTTGATCCGGATGTCGCCGTTGACGGCCTCGGTGATCTGGTAAGGAAGGATCTCCTCAGCCTTCTGAATCTCCGGGCTATTGAACTTGCGGCCCAGGAGACGTTTGACGGCGTAGACGGTGCTCGACGGATTCGTCACCGCTTGCCTCTTCGCGATCTGTCCCACCAGCCGGTTCGCTTTCTCGGTGAAGCCCACGATGGAGGGGATGGTGCGGGATCCTTCCTTGCTCGGTATGACCTGTGCCTCCCCTCCCTCGATGAACGCTACGCAGCAATTTGTCGTTCCGAGATCGATGCCGATGATGCGGCCCATGGGGCTCTCTCCTCTTTCGCTGGCTACGACTGCTCTGGGGGTGCATCCTTCTCGGATCCACCCGGACTCGTTGGTCTGGCCGACACCTTCACCAGCGCCGGTCGAAGGACTCGTCCCCGAAACATATATCCCTTTTGGACTTCCGACAGTACGTGGTTCGGCTCGATCGCGCTCGTCTGCTCGGTCGCGACGGCTTCATGGAAAACCGGGTCAAAAGGCTCGTTGGTCGCCTCGATTCGCTCCAGGCCCGCCCGCTCCAACGCCTCCCGGAGCTGCTTGTGGATCAGGATGATCCCCTGCACGAACGGGTCATCGTGATCGGCCCCTTCGACGGCCCGATCGAGATTATCGAGAATACTCAGAAGATCGCGAACCACGGCGGCACCCGCCTGCGTCTCCTCGTGACGACGATCGCGCTCGATCCGCTTCTTGAAATTCTCGAAATCAGCCTGACTGTGGATCCAAAGATCCTTGTATTTCTCCACCTCCTTCAGCGCTTTTTCCAAGGACTTGGCGGCAGGTGTAGCAGGGGCCTCGGCCCTGTCTCCGGCCACCGGGGCCGGGCTCTTCCTCGGCTCCCCCTCCACCGGACCGCCTGTTACCGGATCGAGAACCTCGATCTCACCGGAGTCCTCCGTGATCTCGACGCCTTCATCGAGAAGGCTCTCGACGTCGATCTTCTCCGGCAATCGTTCTTTGTTGCCCATCGTCCCCCTCCGAACGAGGTCGATTCAGCGCTGGTATCGCGCGAGGGCGTGCGAGAAAAGCCTGGCCACGGAATCGACCAGGGCAATGGCGCGAGCATATTCCATGCGCCGCGGACCGATGATCCCGAGCGTTCCGAGTGTGCACCCCTCTGGACCGTAGCTGGACGCGATCAACGCACAGTCACTCATCTCGGGACTCTGGTTCTCTCTGCCGATGATGACCTTGACACCCTCGTGATCATCCTCGAGGCAGCTATTGAGCACCTTCAGGAGTTCATGCTTTTCCTCGAACGTCCGGAACAGGGCCTTGAGACGGTTGATGCTGGAAAACTCCGGCTCCGTCAGCAAGTTACTGGTGCCATCGACGAAAACCTCCCCCTGGTCGGTCTCCGCCTCCGGGTCAACCGCCAGGCTCTTCCGGCCCAGGTCGAGCGCGTCGTGAAGGAGGCTGTCGTAGAGCGCCTTCTCACGACTCATCATGTCCATGATTCGACGGCGGATCTCCGGCAGGGTGCTCCCCCTGAACTCGTCGCTGAGGTATCGCCCGATCCGGTCGAGCTTGCCCTGGGAATAATCCTCGGAAACATCGATGAC
>JBHHZN010000244.1:0-3822 GCA_046758155.1 Acidobacteriota bacterium
CACGGGGTCGGTCCGTGATCGGTCGCCTTCGCCGGTTCCATCCGGAGCGCGGACCGGCGAGCCGCGACGGCTACGCGGCCGGCGACGCGGATTATACTGCGGGCCGCGGGAGGGATGCCCCGTTCGGATGGTTGGGCGACAGTCCCGCCGGCCCGGCCGGTTTCCGGGCGGGCGGAACCCTCCTGGGACGGCGTGACCCGGCGGGGCGGGCGCGGGCGGGAGGGTGATTCGGATCTGGTGAAGGATGGCCGTGTCTTGAACCCACGCCTCGTGAAATCCGTCGGATGGACCCTCATCGTCCTGACGCCTGTTCTGGTTCTGGGCGGGATCGAGCTGCTGGCGCGCATGCTCGATCTCCATCCCTCGGGGGGCCCGCGGCCGGAAATTCCCGTCTGGTTGGACCGGAACATCGTCGCGAAGGAAGGCGAGTGGATCCAGCTCCTTTCCGATTCGCCCGGAGATCTGGCCAACTACTACAGGACTTACCAGTGGGATCGGTATCTTTTCTACAAACTGCGCCCGCATCTGGATCTCATGTTGACGGATGTGGCTACCCCGGCCGTGATCAGGGATCGGACACGCTGGTTGTTCCACACCAACGCACATGGTTTCAACACGCCGGATGTGCCGTTCCGGAAACCACACGGGGTTTTCCGGATCGTCGCGCTGGGCGATTCCTCGACGTTCGGATGGGGCGTCGATCCGCAGCGGAACTATCCTTTCCTCCTGGAGGTGGAGTTGAAGCGCCGGTATCCGGAGGCGAAGATCGAAGTCGTCAACCTCGGAGTATGTGGATACACATCATTGCAAGGGCGCGTTCTCCTGGAACGGGAAGCCCTGCGCTATGATCCCGACGTCGTGATTCTTTCCTACGGCTCGAACGATTTCAGCCGTGTACCGGTAGCGTTTGATGAGCTCTATGAGCGCAACCTGGGATGGATGGGAGCACTCCAGTCCGTGATGCAGCACAGTCGTGCCTATCAAGTCTACGCCTCTTTCCTCGCCGGAGCAGCCAAGAGGACATCGAATCGACGAGTCCGAGGGAACGCGGACGCCGAACCGAGGGGGGTCTTGAACGTCGGCCCCGAAAAATCTGTCGCCAACATGATGGAGATGGTGCGGATCGCCAGGGAGCATGACATCGATCCCGTCTTCGTCACCAACTGCGTTCGCGGTTCTCTCGGCGGGCCGATTCACGCGGCCGCCACGCGGACGGGGGTGCCGATTCTGAACACCGAGAACCTGCTCGAAGCGAGTATCGCCGAGGTGCTCGGTCCAGGGCGTTTCCAGGAGACTTTCAAGCGATATCGCGACCTTTACGGGGACGCGCTCGTCGAGCGGTTTCCCTGGCTGGCTGTCTATCTCGGCGATCACTGCCATCCCAACATCATCGGTCACCAGCTGATCGCCGAGGCCCTCGCGCCGATGATAGCGGCGACCCCGTCGTTCGGGGCCTACCGGGAGACCCTTCACTGAGCAGGTCCCCCCCGGAAACGTCGCGACAGAATGCCCTCCTGCTCGATTCCCCGATCCGGCCCACGGGAGGCAGGAAGGCCGGCCCGCCGACGGGCCGCGTCAGGCAGGCGGGCAACGCGGGGCAAGAATGGGCGGATGAGGATCCCGATCACCCCGAACGGGCGAGTAGTCCCTCGATGAGCGGCGACATCATCAGCATCCCCCCCGTGCCACCCACGCCGAATGCCACGGCCAGGGTCATGACGATGCCGGAAGCGAGCGGGATGATGAAGTTGTCGTCCAGGGGGGAGGGGAGCAGCTCGAACAACGCGGCGGCGAAGGCACCCAGAATGAGCACGGAGGGAGTGGGGCCTGTGCCCGTTGCCGCCAGCGGGATCATCGACAGAAGGCAGGCCGTGAGCCCTCCCAGGGTGCCTTCGAGACTCTTTCCCATCAGGGGCGTACGGCCCCAGCGGGTGCCTATGATCTCGGCCACGGGATCGCCGAAAACCAGCAGCAGCATCGCCGCCAGCGCCACGCCTTTGTCGAAGAGCAGGATGGTCAGCAGGCAGGCGAGAAGGAACTGGGTCGTGCTGGACGTGCGGTTCCTTTCCTTTTCCTTGGTGAAATCACGGAAATGGTCGAAGACCCAGCGGTTTACCCCGGGTCTGTGGAAGCGTGCGTACTCGAGCGTGACCATGATGGCCAGAAACAGCACGAGCAGTCCGGTCGCCGACACCCAGCCGGCGCCGGCGTGGAGTCGGTCGGCGCCCACGTACAGGGCGGGGAACAGCAGGCCCACGAGCCGGAAGAGCTTGCGTTTGAGCTTGAGTTCACCCATCTCGCGCCCTCTTGCCGAGGAGTCCGGGGGTGACCCTGAACCAGAGCAGCGCGACGAGGAACAGCGACGCCCAGACGACGGATGTCGTTCGCGGAGGGTGAGCCCCGAAGTAAGGAAGGAAAGCGAGCCGGCCGGTGGCCAGGGCAAGCAGAGGGGAGGTGCTCAAGGCGATGATGCTGGCCAGGAATCTGCGTGACGGCATCACCAAGCTCCCCAGAAGCAACAGGCAGCCGACGACCACCAGTTCAGGGAAGATGAAACAGGCCAGCAATCCGACGGTCGTGGCGCCCCCCTTCCCACCTCGAAAGCCCAGGAACGGAGAGAAGTTGTGGCCCACGACGGCGGCGACCCCGGCCCACACCGCGCGTGGGTCCGGCTGACCAGCCCACCAGGCCAGCCAGACCATGGCCGCCCCCTTGACCGCATCCAGCGAGCCGACCAGGACGCCGTAACGCCGGCCGACCGACCGCCAGACGTTGGCCGCTCCCGGGTTCCAGGAGCCGTGCTGTCGAATGTCAATCCCGGCCGCGAGGCGGCTGATCCAGACCGCGAAGGGGAGACTGCCCACAAAGAACGCCACGGCGAGAAGAATCAGGAATCCCGGGTCCGCGGGGGATCCAGCGGGGGACGCTGCCGCCCCTATCGGTGTGGTCAGCATGGCGGCGGCATTATAGAATGCGAGGCGATCTGCAAGAGTGCTGTACTTCCTCGGGAGGAACCAAGCCATCGTCGTGTCGAATCAGCGGCATCTCGTCTCGTGGGTGGCCGCGGCAGCCCTTCTGCTTTGCACCACGGGCGCCGGCCCTCAGCGGCCGGAGGAGGGTTCCTCCGACGAGATCCACTGGATGGAATGGTCGAAGGAAGCGTTTCAGCGGGCCAAATCGGAGCGCAAACCCATTCTCCTCCAGATCAGCGTGGGCTGGACGCGCGCTTCACGCTGGATCGACCAGAACGTCTTCTCCGATCCGGAGGTCGTGAAGCTCGCCAATGACCGGTGGGTGCCGATCCGGATCGAACGGGACCAGCGACCCGACATCGACCTCCGGTACCAGATAGCGGCGAATGTCGTGAGCGAGGGCAGGGGAGGGTGGCCGTTGACGGCCCTGCTGACCCAGACCGGGGAGATCCTGTACGGGCGATCCTACATTCAGCTGGATGATCGCCGCGGGAATCCAGGGTTGCGATCGATCCTCGCGGTTGGTGCCGACCGCTATGCACAGAGTCCCGACGCCGGCGCGGAGGCGCGCACCCTCGTGACCCACGCTTTCGAACGAGAATCCAGGCGAATCCGTCCTCCGATCGTGTCCGTCGATCTCCTCCACGAAATCGCCGCCGGAATGCTCGCCGCGTTGCATCCCGAATACGGTGGGTTCGGATCGCCCCCCGGCTTGCCCAACCCGTTCGCGCTGGATCTGGCAGCGACCTTGTACCATCGATTCGGCGATCGTCGCCTGCTCGATGCCATGCTGACGACCCTGCACGGGATGGAACGCGGGGCGATCTTTGACCAGGTCGGAGGCGGATTC
>JBHHZN010000245.1:0-3818 GCA_046758155.1 Acidobacteriota bacterium
ACCGGCAGACTGGCGATCTGCCGGCATGAGCCCAGGTCATCCGGGTCGATTCTGACCATCTTCTTGTAGATCGCGATAGCCTTGGGGATGAACCCGTCCTTCTCGAAGCGCGCGGAGAGCTTCTTGAATTGCTCCAGCGCCTGCTTCTTCTTGCCCAGGCGTGCATACAGATCGCCGATCTTGTTGATGGTGTTCAGATCGCGCGGGTTCTGCCGGGCCAGGAGCTCGTACTGAGCCACCGCCGCCTCGATCTTTCCCTGGGCGACGAGTTTCTCCGCCCGTGCTGTGATGCGACTGCGATCGGAGGCCACGACGATTCCTCTATGCCCTACCGAGACTGCGCCCCGGCCGCGCGCCAGGCGGTCGCCGCGCCTCCTTCCCGTTCACACCATGGAAGGAGTAGCGATGAATGGCGCAGGCGCCCCGGGCGGCCACCGCGCGCAGGTGCCGGGCCGTCCCGTAGCCCTTGTTGGAGGTGAGATCAAATCCGGGGAATACCCGGTCGTAATACATCATGATCCTGTCACGCACCACCTTCGCGACGATGGACGCCGCGGCGATCGACACACAGAGACGATCTCCCTTCGTGATGGCCGTTTGTTCGATCGGAACGTCCGGCAAGCGCAGGGCGTCGATCAGCACGTGGTCGGGACGGACCGGCATCGCCTCGACCGCCCGCCGCATCGCCACGCGAGTCGCATTGAGGATATTGATCCGATCGATCTCCTCCGGTCCCGCGGCTCCGAGGCCGAAGGACACGCACCCGCGCAGGATCGCCGGCAGCAGGGCGCTCCGGCGCGCCGGAGAGAGCAGCTTGGAGTCACGGATCCCGGGGGGCGTCCACTCGGGACGGAGGATCACGGCGGCGGCGAGCACCGGCCCCGCCAGGCTCCCGCGACCGACCTCATCCAAGCCGGCCACGCGCCGGAAACCACGAGCGGTCGCGTGATTCTCGTATGTCCAGTCCGGTTCCACGGGCGTCGCCAAGCCTCAGTCCTTCTCCCGGTCCTCGATCGCATCCCTGACCGCGCGGAGCCGGGCCGCCTTCCCGACCCGTTCCCGCAGGTAGTAGAGCTTGGATCTCCGAGTCTTCGCTCGTTGCACCACCTCGATCTTGCCGATCATCGGGGAGTGGATCGGGAAGATCCTCTCCACGCCGATACGGGCGGAAACCTTGCGCACCGTGAAGGTTCGCTGCAGGCCGCCACCACGGATCCCGGTCACGACCCCCTGGAAAACCTGTGTCCTCTCCTTGTCGCCTTCCTTGACCTTGACCGACACCTTCACGGTGTCACCTGAAGAAAACGACGGAATGCCGTCCTTGAGATCCTTTTGTCCACAGGTCCTGATCACGTCCATTTTCGTTGTCTCCTTATGGCCGGTCCGGTACACCCGGCATCATCATTTCGCCCCCCGAGGATCCAGAAGGTCCGGGCGTTTCTTGCGCGTATTCTCGAGCGCCGTGCGGCGGCGCCATTCTCCGATCTCACGATGTCTGCCCGACAAAAGAACATCAGGGACTTTCCGGTTCCGGAAGGAGGCCGGCCGCGTGTACTGCGGGTGCTTCAACATCCCCTCGGCGAAGGTGTCGCCCAGCACCGATGCTCCCTCCCCCACGACGCCGGGAACCAGGCGCGCCACCGCATCGATGATGACCAGGGCGGCAAGTTCCCCGCCGGTCAAGATGTAGTCGCCGATGGAGATATCCTCGTCGACGAGGCACTGTCGCACCCGTTCATCGACTCCTTCATACCGGCCGCAGATCAGGATCAGTCGTTCATACAAGCTGTATCGAATCGCCCGATCGTGGTCGAACCGGTCCCCCTGCGGAGACAGAAGGACCGTCCGGCTCGATGCCGAGGGGTGGCGGGCCTGGATCGTCTCCACGGCGGAGAAGATGGGCTCGGGTTTCATCACCATTCCGTACCCACCTCCATAGGGCTCATCGTCGACCCTGCGGTGCTTGCCAGGAGCGAAATCTCTGAGCTGATGCGCCCGAACGGTCATCAGGCCGCCGTCGATCGCCCTGCGGAGGATCGTTCGCTCCAGGGGAGCCAGGATCATCTCGGGGAAAACCGTGATAACGTCAAATTCCATCGTCCGTGAGCTCCGCCATCAGAGGTCCAGGAGTCCTGCCGGTGGATCGATCGTCACCGATGCGCCGTCCAGATCGACGTTCACGCAGATCTCCGGCACAAAGGGCACCAGTTTGTCCCCTTCTGGGGTCCGAATGACGAGTAAACTCTGGGGTCCCTGGCGCAGCACCTCCACAACCGGCCCCACGGCCGATCCGTCCTTTTGCCGTGCTTCGAGGCCAACCAGTTGATATGCGTAATATTGTCCCTGAGGCGGCGGCGTCGAGGCCTCTTTCCGGATGAATAACCCCCGTCCGACGAGGCCTTTCGCCTCCTGGTTCGACCCTATTCCGGCCAGCTTGACGACGGAGCGCTCGTGAAGCCGCTTGACCCCCTCGATTTCCAGCCGACGGAACGTTCCCTCCCCTTCCTCCACGAAAACAGCCGCCAGTTGCGACATCCTGCGAGGGTCATCGGAGTGGACCGTGACCACCACCTCGCCGTCGAGCCCCCGCACGCGATCGACCTCTCCGATGAGGACGAATCCGGAGGCCCGCTCCTGGGCCGCCGGGTCCCGAGGGAGACGATTTCCCACCAAGTCGCGCATCACACGCTCTATTCGAGGATCTCCAGGGAAAAATCCCTGTTCCACTTGATGCCGGCCGTGTCGAGGATCGTCCGCAGGGCCTGTACGGTGCGCCCGTGCCTACCGATCACCCTGCCCACATCCTCCGGGGCCACTTCGAGTTCGAGCAGGGTGGTCGACTCGTTCTCCACCTGCTCGACGCGGACCGACTCAGGGTCGTCCACCAGGGACTTCGCGATCAGCTCGATCAGATCCCTCATCGCCTCGTCTTTCGCCCCGGATTCCCCCACGTTGAATTGGAGCGCATCGGCGACCGGACGGGGGGGGCCGGGTCGCCCCGCACACTAGCCGTCGGCCCTGGATGCCTTCTTGATGAAAGCGCGTACCCTGGCGGAGGGAATAGCCCCCTTCCGAATCCAGGATCGAGCCCTCTCGAGGTCCAGCTTGAACTGCGATGGTTTCCCCTTCGGGTCGAAAAACCCCAGCGTATCGACCGGGGTAGCGGTCGGATTCTTGCGTGAATCCGAGACCACGAACCGGTAAAGGGGCCTGTGCGTCGCGCCTCTTCTGGCCAACCTGATTCTCAGCACCTGATTCCTCCTTGATCTATCGTCGTGTCCGTCATCGGAAGGGAAAGGGGAGCCCCGGCACGCCGCCCCCGCGCCTCGCTTTGCGCGACATCGAACGCATCATCTTTCGCATCCGGGCATGCTGCTTCAGGAGCTTGTTGACATCCTGGACGTGAGTCCCCGAACCGCGGGCGATCCGCCTCTTGCGGCTGCCGTTGATGATGGCCGGTCGCGACCTCTCCTCCTTGGTCATGGAGTCCAGGATCGCCTGTGTGGGGCCCAGCGCCCCATCATCGATGGGGGCGGAGCCGCCCATCGCCGACATTCCCGGAATCATCTCGAGCAACGAGGATAGTGGTCCCATCTTCCTGACCTTCCGGAGTTGGTCGCGGAGATCCTCCAGGCTGAACTCTCCTTCGGCCAGGGAATGAGCGAGATCCTCGGCGTTCTCCCCTTCGTAGACCGCCTCGGCCTTTTCTATCAGCGTGAGGACATCGCCCATCCCGATGATACGCGACGCCATCCGGTCCGGATGAAACGGCTCGAGATCCGTGATCTTCTCGCCTACTCCGACGAGCTTGATCGCCG
>JBHHZN010000246.1:0-3818 GCA_046758155.1 Acidobacteriota bacterium
GTCTCGAGGGGCCCGGGCCGGTTGCTGGAATTCGGGCTCATCGGCCGGAGGGGACGGAACGCGCCTCGGAGACGTGGGACGGTCTGGTCTCGGTCCGGCGCGAATGCAAGCGGCGCTCCAGGCGGTTGGTGTAGGCCGCCTCGATGAACTTGCGGAACAGCGGGTGGGGGCTGAGCGGTTTCGATTTGAACTCCGGGTGGAACTGGCAGGCGAGGAACCAGGGGTGATCCTCGATCTCGATGATCTCGACGAACTTGCCGTCGGGAGTCGTGCCGGAGATCTTCAACCCCTTCGAGGTCAGGGGGGCTCTGTAGTCGTTGTTGAACTCGAACCGGTGGCGGTGGCGCTCGGAGATGAGCTTGCGCTCGTAGGCGGAGAAGGCGTTCGAGTCGGGCGCGAGCAGGCATTCGTACTTGCCCAGGCGCATGGTGCCCCCCATCTCCTCGACGTTCAGCAGATCCCGGAGCTTGTAAATGACGCGGTTGGGTGTGTCGGGGTTGAACTCAGAGGAATCCGCGTCGGGGATGCCGGCGACGTTGCGGGAGAACTCGATGGTGGCGGCCTGCATGCCGAGGCAGATGCCGAAGAACGGGACCATCTTCTCGCGGGCGTAGCGGATGGCCGAGACCATCCCGGCGACGCCGCGCACGCCGAACCCGCCCGGCACCAGGATGCCGTCCACGTTCGAGAGCGACTCCTCGAGTCGCCCGTTTTCCATGTCCTCCGCCTCGATCCAGCGGATGTTCACGCTCAGATCGTTGGCCACGCCGCCGTGCACGAGGGCCTCGTTGAGGCTCTTGTAGGAATCCTCGTAGCCGACGTACTTTCCCACGATGCCGATCACGACCTCGTCCTTGGGGTTTTGGACCCTCTCGACGAGCTGTTCCCAGTCCTTGATATCCTTGTCCCGGTAAGGCAGGTCGAGCAGTTTCAAGATGATCGCATCGAGGCCCTCGCGGCCCAGGGCCAGCGGCACCTGGTAGATCGATTTCACGTCCTGGGCCGTGATGACCTGGCTGGGCGGGACGTTGCAGAACAGTCCGATCTTGGTCTTGAGGTCATTAGGGATGGGCCGATCGCACCGGCACAGCAGGATGTCGGGCTGCAGTCCGATGGCACGCATCTCCCGGACCGAATGCTGCGTGGGCTTCGTCTTCAGCTCGTTGGCCGCGGCGATGTAAAGAACCAGGGTCAGATGGATGAAAATGGCGTTACGGGGACCCACCTCGAGGCGGAACTGGCGGATCGCTTCGAGAAACGGCAGCGACTCGATGTCGCCGACCGTGCCGCCGATCTCGCACAACTGGATGTCCACACCGCTGGAAACTTTCCGGATGTAGGCCTTGATCTCATCGGTCACGTGGGGAATCACCTGCACGGTGGCCCCCAGGTAGTCGCCCCGGCGCTCCTTGCAGATCACCGATTCGTAGATCTTGCCGGTGGTGCAGTTGTGGTTCTTGGTGGTCAGCGTCGATGTGAACCGCTCGTAGTGGCCCAGGTCGAGGTCGGTCTCGGCGCCGTCATCGGTGACGTAGACCTCGCCGTGCTGGAAGGGACTCATCGTTCCGGGATCAACGTTGAGGTAGGGATCGAACTTCTGCAGCGTGACCGTGAACCCCCGGCTCTCCAGCAATCTACCGATGGAGGCGGCCGCCAGCCCCTTGCCCAGCGAGGAAACCACCCCGCCGGTGACGAAGATGTACTTGGTTTGCATGGGATCGGTTCCCCTCATCAACGTGAAAAATCCAACCTGAACTACGACGACTCCATCAGCGATTCGATTCTCCTGATATCCCCCGGGGTCTCGACACTGATCGAGATCCCGCTCGACGGCACGAGCTTGATGCGGTGCCCCGATTCGAGGGCCCGTAGCTGCTCGAGCCCCTCCGCGATCTCCAGCGGGCCGCGCTCGAGCCGTCCGAACTCGAGGAGGAACTGCTTGCGGAACGCGTACACGCCGACGTGCTTTAGGAATCCGGCCAGCCCCTCGGGCCGGTCGGTGAGATCGGTCTCGAAGCGTCGATTCAACATGTTACCAGGTTTCCGGTAGTAGGGGACAGGCGAGCGGCTGAAGTAAAGGGCGAAACCTTGTCGATCGGCGACCACCTTCGCCGCGTTCGGATCCAGCAGATCCTCCACCGAGCGCACCGGCTCGAACAGCGTGGCCATCTCGAGGTCGGGGTCGATCTCGAGCGCCTCGACGAGCCTGTCCAGAGCGGCCGGGTCCACCAGGGGCTGGTCACCCTGGATGTTGACGATGATATCGGCATCGCCCGCCTCCGGACGAGCCGCCGCCTCGGCCACACGATCGGTCCCGGTCCGGTGCGACGGGGCCGTCATCACGACGTGGGCCCGCGAGCCCGCGACGAGGTCGGCGATGCGCGCATCATCTGTGGCCACCCAGACGGCCCGGAACCGGGCGGCCATCAGCGCGCGCTCGTACACATGCTGGAGCAGCGGCTTGCCGGAGAGGTTGGCGAGGGGTTTGCCCGGGAATCGTGTCGAGGCGTATCGTGCCGGAATAATCCCAATGGCCTGCGCCATGGACTCTCATCTTACCGAAACCGGGCGGCACTGTCAAAAAAGCCGCAACCTTGACCCGCGAGGGGCAGTGGTGGCATTCTCCTGCGCGGTGTTCTTATCAAGTCGAACTCTTTCAGTGAGTTACGCATGCCGGATGCCATTCGCGTCGAGGGGCTCAGCCGGACCTTCATCAGGAGGCGATCGCTGCGCGACACGCTGACGCACCCATGGGTCAAGGCGGAGAGAGTCCTGGCCCTGGAGGACGTCTCGTTCCGGGTCGAGCGGGGTGAGATCTTCGGACTGCTCGGCCCCAATGGCGCCGGCAAGACGACCCTGCTGAAGATCCTGTCCTGCCTCATCCTCCAGAACCGCGGGCGGGTCAGCGTCAACGGCTACGACACCCTGCAGCACGAAACGCTCGTCAAGGCGTCGATCGGTTTCGTGACGTCGGACGAGCGGTCGTTTTACTGGAGGCTGTCGGGTAGGGAGAATTTACACTTCTTCGCCCGGCTCTACAATCTGCCGCCCGATCGCGTCAAGAAGCGATGTCAGACCCTGCTGGATCAGCTCGATCTGACCGGGAAGGCCGACCATGCGTTCATGAACTATTCCTCCGGCATGAAGCAGCGAATGGCCGTCGCGCGGGCCCTGCTGCACGATCCCCCCATCCTCTACATGGACGAGCCCACGCGATCTCTCGATCCGCTCGCGGCCAAGCACGTGCGGGAACTGATCATGGAGACCCTCAACGGCCGCCAGGGCAAGACGATCCTGCTGGCGACGCACAACCTGTCGGAGGCCGAGCAGATGTGCTCCCGGATCGCGATCCTTCACAAGGCCCGTGTCCGCAAGCTCGGAACGCTGGATGAGATCCGGGCAGGAACGCCGGGCCGTGAGCGGTACGACCTGGAGGTATCGGGTGTCGCCGCGGAGGGGATCCCGCGTCAGGTGGAGGGGACGGTGGTGCATGTGGAGCGAGCGACGCAGCGCACGATCCTGCTGCGGGCCGATGTGGAGCCCGGCGGCCCCGCCCTCACGCGACTGCTGAGCGAGCTGGTCGGTCGAGGCGCCACGATCGTGTCATGCGACCGCACCGGGGCGAGCCTTCAGGAGATCTTCGACCTGACCGTCGAGCAGGGGGAGAGCGCATGAGAATCCCGGGACTGCGCAAGGCGATGGCCTTCGTCTGGAAGGACCTTCTGATCGAAGTCTCCTACAAGTCCGCGTTCCTGCTTCATCTGGGCGGGGTCGTCTTCTCGGTCGGGCTGTGGTTCTTCTTCTCGGGGTTCCTCCAG
>JBHHZN010000247.1:0-3811 GCA_046758155.1 Acidobacteriota bacterium
CACCGTCGTCCTCCTTGACTTCGTGGATCTCGGTCTTCGCTTTCAGGAGATCCCTCATTCCCGGGCTGTAAATATTCTGCAGTTCCAGGAGAGGCTGGAGCATCTGCGTCCTGCCCTTGATCTTCTCGTACTCATCCCATGAGATCGTCCGCGGTCTGCTCAGCGCAAGAATCTCCCAGAAGAGCAGACCTGCGATGGCGACCCAGAGCAGAACAGCACCCATCACGCCTCCAACCTTTTCACCGTAAGACTCTCCCTGCAAGGTGTCAAGCGGTGCAGAGTGGATCAGAGGCGCAAGCCACTTTCGCCGGCTCCCGGAGATCATTTCGCGAATGGGTCTTTTCCCGTGTCTGCCCTGCGTCCTGTCCGTGCGCTACGGCGTCAGGTCTGGCCGGGGGAATGCCCGCGCACGCGCCGGGCCGTGCACGGCGCGGCGACGCGCAGCGATTCATCGGCGGATGCTGTACAATCCCGGCATGACGAGCAACGCGCGATGGCGATTCCTGGACATCATCCGGCGGCCCGAGCAGGAGATCGACCTGGCCGAGGCCGCCTTCCTGATCGCCCTGGAGGAGTACCCTTCGCTGGATATCGCCGCCTACATGGGGCGGCTCGACCAGCTCGCCGAAGGCGCCCGGCCGGGCGTCGAGCGCGCCGGGGAGAACCCTTTCGCCGTCATCGACGCGCTGAACGCGTACCTGTTCGGCCGGCAGCGATTCCGGGGCAACACCCGGGAGTACTTCGACCCGCGCAACTCCTTCCTGAACGAGGTGCTGGATCGCCGCCGGGGCATCCCGATCACGCTCTCGGTCATCTACCTGGAGGTGGCCTCGCGGCTCGGATTTCCCCTGGAGGGGGTCGGCTTCCCCGGCCACTTCCTCGTGCGGCATTCCGACGCGCAGCGCAACATCCTGGTGGACCCTTTCCACGGCGGCGAGATCCTGCTGGCGGCCGATTGTCGCAGTCGCCTCCGGGCGACCTTCGGGGAATCGGTGCCACTTCGACGGCAGTTCTTCGAGCCGGTCGGCACGAAGCGGATCCTGGCGAGGATGCTGAACAACCTGAAGCATATCTACATGAAGGATGGCGACTACGCGCGCGCCCTGCGGGCCATCGAACGCCTGCTCATGCTGACGCCCGACGACGTCCACCAGATCCGCGATCGGGGCGTGGCCCGCTTCAAGCTGGTGCGCCTTGGCAGCGCCGCCTCCGACCTGGAGGCGTACATCCGGCTCGTTCCCGAGGCCTCCGATTGCGCCGTGGTCCGCAAGCAGCTGCGGGCCATCCGGCGGCTGACGGCGATGCTGAATTGATCACCGACATCGCCAGGCCGACTCCGATCGGCCGTCCGGGCGGTGACGGCTAGGCTCACCCGGGCGAACGCTCCGAGCGCGGCCGCGGCTGAAAGCCTGCAGGGCCGAGCCGCTCCGGGAGGCATTCAGTGGCACCGAGGAGCGTCGAAAGCGTGCGATGAAAAACCGCGGGCGGTGCTCCCCCGGCAGCTCGCGAGCCGCCACCGGCGGATCACGCCGTCCGGCGATCCCGCCCGGTAGCTCTCATGCGTCCCACCTCTTGCTGATCACACAGGCGTTGATGCCCCCCACGCCCATGTTGATCTTGCCGAAGTACGCGCCGTTGCAGGCGACCGGCTCGTCGAAGACGAAGTTGTCGTGCAGCTTCGCTATCGTTTCGTTGAGCTCCTCGCGTTTCAGGACGGTGGGAAACAGCACCCCCTCCTCGGCGCCCATGTGCTGTGCCGTCAGCTCCCAGGCTCCGCCCACCGACATCCCGTGCCCGAACGATCCCTTGCGCGCGGTCATCGGGATGTCGGGAAGAATCTCGCGGACGGTCACCATCTCGAGGTAGTCTCCCGGCGTCGCCGTGCAGTGCAGATCCCAGCTCGCGAGATCTCCCGCCGCGATCCCGGCGTCCGACAGGGCCTTGCGGATGGTCGTGAGCGGCCCGTGCACGGTCGGGGTGATGATGTGGTGCGCGTCGGAGGACAGGCCGACGCCGACGATCTCCATGCCGACGGTGCGATACCCCTGACTCCGCATGTAATCGGCGTCACCCAGGATCCAGACGGTCGCGCCACCGGCGACGTGCGTGCCCTTCAGGCCGGCCAGCGGCTTGCTGGGCTCGCCGTCGGCCCCCAGGACGTTGGCGCGGAAGAAGGCCCCCACCAGCAGGGGATGGGGCGGCGGATCGGTCATGCCCACCACGACCGCCTTCGCCTGCCCGGATCGAATGGCGTCGGCGGCCAGCTTGATCGCCACGCCGAAGGACGAGCAGGCCCCGACCGGCGCGAAGGCCGGCCCCTGGATGCCGCCCAGCATCGAGACCTGTGCCGCGGGCGAATTGTGGATGTTCCAGATCAAGTTCGGGTGGACCGAGGACCACGGCTCCGGCGGGCACCCGAACTCCTTGTTGAGCTTGCGGGTGAGCGTGAGCTTGCGCTTGATGACCCCCTCCTTGGACGCCTCGATGTCACGGCCTATCGGCTCCGCCTGGATCCGCCGCGCCTGCTCGAGGTAGTCCTGCAGCGCCTCGGACTTGCCGCACCAGAACGCCTCGAGAGCCTCCTCGGCCCGGAGGGCGCGCGGGTCATCGGCGGCGCCTTCCGGCTCCGGGGGGATCCCGTGCTGCTCGCGCAGGCCCTGGCGGTCCTGGCCGGAGGCATCGAGGTACTGGCGCCTGAGCCCGCAGCGCTCGGGAGCGCCCCAGAAACGGTTCCACCGCCGCTGGGCCTTGTAGTAATCGACGCTGATCTCGTACATCGTCGGCAGATCACCGACCCCCGTGCCGATGTAGACATGCGTCTCCTGGCCGAGGTCCTTGAGCGTTCCCTCCAGGCCCGTGTTCTGCGCGAGCGCCTGGATGAACGCTCCGACCGTGTACCGTACGATCGAGCCGGAATGCTTGACGAGCTGCGAAAACCTGGCCGGTTTGAATCGCTCCTCCACCCACGGCCTGTAGACGTTGATGTCGAACTCGGGCTGTCCGACCAGGAAGTTGCTCGGCCCGAAACCGTCGAACGGCTCCATCCAGGTCGTGTTGGTCCGCAGGTTCGCCCGGAACCGCTCGACGTCGGCCGAGCGCGGCGCTACCACGCCCCAGCCGAAGATCCCGATCCTTGGTCTGCTCCTCACGGCGTCCCCCCTGAGGGGCGCATTCTACCGCGTCCGGGGCCGGCTGTCCCGGCCCGGCTCTTCCCGCGGCGCGACCCGGTGATATGATGCGGCGGGGATGGCCCGAGGAGAGAACCCACCGCTCGGCGCGGGCCCCGCGTGGCGGCCCGGGCCGGGCAGGACGGCTCAGGAAGTGGTCGCTACCTTGATGAACACTCGGCGCAACATCGTCGCGATGGCCTTGCTCCTGGCATCGAGCCTCGTCTTCCCGGCTCGCGCTCGACGTGCCGGGAGCGAGGAGCCTCTCAACAGCTCCAGGGTCCAGGTTCGGCTCATCCTGGTCGACGTCGTGGTGACGGACAGGAAAGGCGAGCCGATCCGCGGCCTCCCGGTCGAGCAGTTCAAGCTGCTCATCGACAACACACGCGTTTCGATTCATTCCTTCGAGCAGCATTGCCGGCCCCCCGGCGACGCCGCCGTGTCGATGGCCGCCTCCCTCACCGGCGGCACACCGAGGGGAGAGGTCCGCCACATGATTCTCGCCTTCGATCTCTCCCATATGAACGCGACCGCGCGCAACGACGCGATCCGGGCGGCCCGACGCTTCGTGAATGAGTCGATGACGGCCGGCGACAGCGTGATGGTGCCCGGCTTTCTGCGGGGCCTTCATGTCATCAGCGACT
>JBHHZN010000248.1:0-3798 GCA_046758155.1 Acidobacteriota bacterium
GCGCCGGACGCTCGCCGAGGTTGACCTGCTGGTCATCAACGACAGCGAAGCGCGCCAGCTTGCGGGCGAGGACAACCTGGTCAAGGCCGCCGCCGCCGTCCGGGCCATGGGACCGAAGACGCTCATCGTGAAGCGGGGGGAATTCGGTGCGGCGGCCTTCTCGAACCGATCGACGTTTGCGGTCCCGGCGATGCTGCTGGAATCGGTGCTGGACCCGACGGGCGCCGGCGACTCGTTCGCGGGAGGGTTGATGGGGTATCTCGCTTCCCATGCATCCGACGGGCCCATCAGCGAGGGGATGCTCCGGCGGGGGATCGCGATGGGCAGCGTCATGGCCTCGTTCACGGTTCAATCGTTCGGTGTCGAGGGACTGCTCGATCTGAACCGAGAGCTGATCGATCGGCGCTACGGGGAGTTTGGCTCGCTGTCGCGCATCGATGAGGGGTAGATGCTTGGGTTCCTGGCTGTGGCGAGCCTGGCCATCGCTTCGTCGGTGGTCGGTTTTGCGCTGAACATCCGGTGGCTGCTTCCCATTCTCAACGCGCTGCCCGCCTACGGCTTCCTGTTCATCACGCTGCGCAGAGGGATGCGCGGGCGTGCCGTCGGATTGATGATCTGCTGGGCGGCCTGTCTGGCTCTGACCTCTATCTGGCTGACGATGCACTGGCCGGAGAGGGCTGCGGAGGTGATCCTCAACGGCTCGCAGTACCGCGACGAGATGCTCGACTGGCTCAGCACCGGCGCCGGCAGGGAATCCACTCCGGCGCTGTTCATCCCGCAGCACCTGCTCCACGCCACGATCTTTTGCATCCTCGCGCTGGCCACGGCCGGCGTGGCCTCCCTCGTGATGGGGGCGGCCCTGATGAACTACATGAGCTTTTACGTCGGTGATCTCATCGCCCGCTGCACGCTGAGCGGCCGGCCGCTGGATGCCGTCCTGCTGGCCTGGAACCCCTGGTCGATGGTGCGGGTGGTCGCGTTCATCATCCTGGGGGTCGTCCTCGCCGAACCCTTGCTGTCGCGGCTTCCCGGCGCATGGCCCGACGCGCGGTTGCGCCTGAGGTGGATGGCGATCGGCGGTGGCGGGCTCGTCGCCGACGTCATCCTCAAGACGCTGCTGGCGCCAACCTGGCCCGCCCTGCTCGGGGGCTGTCTCGGTTGACGGGGGGTGACCGGCCCCGTAGAATCGTCCGTGAACCCTTTTCCAAGTCCAGATTGATGAACAGGTTGCGGAAGAGGGGAGAGGTACACCGATGGCATCAAAATGGGGCGTGCGTCGTATCGAGGGGGGACTGGACGCCGGCGATCTGAAGTTCGCGCTGGTGGTCAGCCGTTTCAACGGCTTCGTCGTGGACAGGCTCCTCGATGCCGCTCTCGACTGCCTGCGCCGGCACGGCGCCGAGGAGGGCCGCGTGACGGTCGTCCGCGTGCCGGGGGCCTGGGAGATTCCGGTTGTCGCCCGTAGGATCGCCCGTTCGGGCGCGGCCGATGCGGTCATCGGGCTGGGCGTGCTGATCCGCGGGCAGACGGAGCATTTCTCCCGGATCTGCGAGGAGGTCGCGCGCGGCCTGGCCGGCTGCGCTCTGGATTCGGACGTCCCGGTGGCTTTCGGGGTCGTGATGGCAGAAGACCCCCAGCAGGCGATCGACCGGTGCGGCGGCAAGTTCGGGAATCGGGGCTGGGACGCGGCCCTGGCGGCCATCGAGACGGCGAACGTCCTCAGGAGGCTGGCGGCGCAATGAGCTCACGAGTCGGAGAACGCCGGCGCGCGCGGGAATTCACCCTGCAGGTTCTTTTCCAGCTGGATCTCGCTCCTCAGGATCCTGATACTGCGCTCGAGGCCTTCTGGGCCGGCAAGCAGGTCAGCGACGCGGTGCGCGGTTTCACGGAGGTTCTGGTCAGGGGGACCATGCTCAAGCGCGACCTGATCGACGGCATCCTCGCCTCGACCTCGCATAACTGGAGGGTGAGCCGGATGCCGGTCGTGGACCGGAACGTGTTGCGCATGGCGTCATACGAGTTTCTCTTCGAGACCGAGACCCCGAAGGTCGTCATCATCGACGAGGCGATCGAGATCGCCAAGAGGTTCAGCAACGAGGCCGCGGGCCTGTTCGTGAACGGTGTCCTGGACGCCGTGAGACTGCGGATCGAGAACGATGAACTGCTTCTTCCCGACGATGCGCCCTCGGGAACCGGGTCGGCGGCCTGAAGGCGACCGGATCGGCGTGATCCCCGCGTGCCGGCACGATGTGATACGCTGAGGCCCAAGCTTCGTCGCAAACCACCGCAGCATCCGCGGTTTCCGTGCTGGTTTTCCAAGACACCGGGTGTCCGTCCTCGTGACCGATTACGATCAGGACTCCACTGAGAGAAAATGGCAGCGCATCTGGGAGCAGGAGCGCTGCTTCGAGGTCGAGCAGCAGCCGTCGCGTCCCAAGTTCTACTGCCTGGAGATGCTGCCGTATCCCTCGGGCCGGATCCACATGGGCCACGTGCGCAACTACGCCATCGGAGATGCGGTGGCTCGCTTCCGCATGATGCGCGGGTACGCGGTCCTGCACCCCATGGGATGGGATTCCTTCGGCTTGCCGGCCGAGAACGCGGCGATCCAGCGCAAGCGGCATCCCCGGGACTGGACCGAGGCCAACATCGCCGACATGCGTGGCCAGCTCAAGAGGATGGGCTTCGCGTACGCCTGGAGCCGGGAGATCGCCTCGCACAGGCCGGAGTACTATCGCTGGAATCAGTGGCTCTTCATCCGGATGTTCGAGCGGGGGCTGGCCTACAGGAGTCGGCGCCCCGTGAACTGGTGTCCGTCGTGCCGGACCGTCCTGGCCAACGAGCAGGTCGAAGAGGACAAGTGCTGGCGTTGCGGTTCCGGGGTCGTTCAAAAGGAGCTGCCGCAATGGTTTTTCAGAACGAGCCGATACGCCGACGAGCTGCTCGAGGACCTGGACCGGCTCGACGGCTGGCCGGCGCGCGTGCTGGCCATGCAGCGCAACTGGATCGGACGCAGTGACGGGGCGATGATCGATTTCCCGCTGGAGGACGCCTCCGAGCGGCTGAAAGTCTTCACCACCCGTCTCGATACGATCCACGGGGCGACGTTTCTCGCGCTGTCTCCGGATCATCCGCAGATGAAGACGATCCTGAAGGGTTCGCCGCGGGCGGAGACCGTGGAGAAATATCTCGAGGAGTCCCGGAGGCTCCTCGTGAGCGAGAAGCTCAATCCCGACCGCGGCAAAAACGGTGTGTTCACCGGGAAGTTCGCGGTCAACCCGTTCACGCAGGAGAAGATCCCGATCTGGGTGGCCGACTTCGTCCTGATGGGTTACGGGACAGGAGCCATCATGGGGGTCCCCGCGCACGATGAGCGCGATCACGAGTTCGCGACCAGGTACCGGCTCCCGATACGAAGGGTGATTGTCGCCTCCGACGGCGGCCCCCCGCCCCTGCCGTTCACGGACCCGGACGGCCGGACGATCGACTCCGGAGAGTTCTCGGGGCTCGCATGCGATGAGGCCCGGCGGATGATGCTCGCTCACGCGGAGCGCAGCGGGTTCGGGGAGGCCTCCGTGCAGTATCGACTCCGGGACTGGGGGATCTCCCGCCAGCGGTACTGGGGCACCCCCATCCCGATGCTCTACTGCGACGGGTGCGGCATCGTGCCGGTGGATCTGTCCGACCTGCCGGTCGTTCTCCCGGATGACGTCGATCTGACGGGGCGTGGCGGCAGTCCGCTGCAGAACTCGGCGGAATTCACACAGGCGAGTTGCCCGCGATGCGGCGGGCTGGCCC
>JBHHZN010000249.1:0-3797 GCA_046758155.1 Acidobacteriota bacterium
TTCGATCGGTAGCAGGAACCGCTGGCGCGGCGCCTGGACGGGATTGACGCCATACGGGATGACGAACTGGCCCACGGTGAGAGCGAGGCGGTCCCGCCCGCCGGGTGCGAATCGCACCCAGAAGTCCTGCGGAGCGAACCGCACGGCATCGACCTCATCGCCCATCATCGTGCGATCGAAAACGATTCGCGGGTGGAGATCGACGGCCGTCAACGGCAGGGTGGCCGGCAGGACGCGGTTCGCCCGCGAGGCGGGTGTGAACGTCTTGACGAAGTCAAGACCCAGATAACTCGCCGGGGGCCGGGGCGACAGATCGAGTCGGTCCTCGTCGCTTCCTGGCGACTTCCTGCCGACGCCCCCTGGCGCGTACAAGGCGGAGACCACGACCTCCTTGTAGAGGAACCACCGGCCGTGGTCCTTGCCATCCGCATCGTCAGTTGCCGGACCGCCGCTCCTCGGCTCGCCGGATGTCTCCACGGCCGTCGCTTCACTTGCCGGGATGTTCGAACCGGTTTCCGATTCCAGGGCCGCCCCGGCACGAGGTTCGCCGGTCGATGCCGGGACCGGGCGGACCGAATCAGCTCCCCGTCCGGGCTGGAACCCGAACACGCCGCCGGCAAGAACAAGCAGGCCAGCTCCGCGAGCCCAGCCAGACCCGAGAGGGCTGACGCGGCTCCGGAGCCGCCTGCGGCGCGCGCGGCCATCGTGGCGAGTGAGACTCCACATCATTGCATGCGTCTATGGGCCGCTCTCACCCACGGCGCCGATTCCCGTCGACGACTGCCCCACGAGTTCGGGCAGCCTCGTTCCTAACGGCGTCTCGATCTCCACACAGCTGGCATGAACCGCGGCCACCGGACGATGTCCCTTGCCGGCAACGCCGAACCACTTGATGGAGTCGCCATCGCTGTTGCCATCGGGGTCGGTTGTATCCACCTCGCCGGTCTCCGTCTCCTCGGCCAGCAAGATGCCGCTCCGGTCCAGCCCCTGGACATGCAACCGCTTGTAGCGATGCACCTGTGAGGCATCTCGCGCCACCAGGATCCACTCCCGCAATGCGCCGAGCGCCGCCCCGAGATTCATCGGCGTGTACACCGTGACAGCGGCACCCTCCGATGAGCGGTAGATGCCCACCTCATCGTCCCACAGGTGTGTGTTCATGTACCCGATCGCGGCGCGGGCCGCCTCCAGATAGCGATCCTCCTTCAGCACCTCGTAGGCCCGCAGCAACCCTCTCACGCCAAAGCCCTGGGCCAGCAGCAGGTGGGGCTCGCCCTGCGGGGAGCCGCCAGACAGGTCATACCCTTCGGGGAACGAACCGTCCTCGGCCTGGATCGAGACGAGGAACTCCGCCTCCGCGCGGAGCTGGTTCCGCGCGGCGGTCACCAGCTCCGGGCTCAGGTCCATCCGATCGGCAAAGTTCGCCAGGGCTACCATGGCCAGTCCGGCCGGGACCCGAGCGAGGGTGCCACTCCGACACCAGCACACCGTGCTCGGCGTCTCGATGGGTGGCCAGAAGATTCCGGAGGAGCAGCTCGGAGAGCCCGTGCGCCAGACCGTTCCACTTCACTTCCATGACCGAGCCATCATAGGGGAAATTGTCGCCGAAGACATTATCGTAGTTGTCCTCGATGCGTGGATTGGAGAAGTAGAAGAACTCGGTGGTTCCCCACAGCAGTGACGCCTGGTCGAAGAGCTGGCTCGAGCGATCCACCGCGGTGAACCACTCGGCACGTGGGGGGATATCGCCAGCCATGATGAGCCGGGGACGGATCCGATGGGGGAAATAGAGCACACCCTTTGCCGGGTCGTACGCAAACGGATCGACGCCGCGAAACTTCTTGCCGTCATACAGCAGAGCGGACTTCATGAGCAGCATCTTGCTGACCGCCATCAGGTTCATCATGGAGCCGCGAAAACCGTCCTCGGCATCGTTGCCGAGGAGGCGGCCGTCGAGGTGGTTCTGATGGAAGAAGTACTCCATCCACAGGACCTGCTTGACGAGTGTCTGCCCGACGCCCCCGAAGTCAACCACCTTTTCCATCTTGTCGTGATCCCAGCGGAGACTCAGATAGGTGTCCTCGTAGTCGACCTGTCCGTTTCCGCCCAGAAAATCGTCGTTGCTGTCGACCTTCCCGGACAATCTCGGATCCCCGGAGGCGTACTCGAGCATGATCGGTGAAGCATCCTCGAAACGCCTCGGGAAGCCGGTGCGGTCCAGGTAGATCGGGATCATCTCGTCGAGCAGCACCTGCCGGTTCGCCACTCCCTGCTCGCCGCGCGACCGGTTGTCCCAGACACGGCCCTCCCTCTCGATCGCCTTGAGGGTCAGGTATGGGCCATGAACAACGTGAATGCCCATGCGGCTCTTGGCGAGAAGCCAGCTCAGGTTGAACCGGGAGTACCAGTACGATTCGTTCGACGTGACGTTGATGAAATCCATATCGTTGCGGTCGACGAGGTCGAGCGCCAGGGCCTTCTCGAGAAAACCGTTTCCCGAGGTGATCTCCTCGTTGGCCAGGTACATGGCCGGTTTGGTGCGAAAGCGCATGTCCACCACATGGGAAACGATCGGCGACTTCAGATCGGCATAGTCCCGCTGCGTGGAGGTCAAGGCCTTCTGGATCTGCAGAACCGCCGAGGACTCGGTGGGTTGCTGCTGGGGCTGGGCGCTGCGTGGAGCTGTCACCCCGCCGGCGAGAGCCGCCGCGACGGCAACGAAGAGGATTCGATTCGTTCGGCGTGTCATGGTCTCATCCTTGCGCATGTCAGAAGGTCACCGTGGCGTTCAACCGAAGCTGGCTGTCCGGCCACGGACCGAGATCGGGATCGTTTGTGCGGAACATGCCGCTGAGCGTGAACCGCGTCCACGGGTTGGGCGAGTAGATGATGCTCGGCGAGACAAACACCACGGTGCCCCCGCGAAACGAAGGGCGTGGCGTCACGGCGAAGCCCATGAATTGCCCGGTGACCGGGTCGGGAACCGGGTGCATGAACGTGCCCTCGTAGCTGTCGTCATCCTTGTCCATGCCGTTGACCGCCAGTTCCACACTGAGGTAGTCCTTGAACACCGGCTTCACGAAGGATGCGAAGAAGCGCAGCTCATCTCCCGGGTCGACACCGCCGGCATCGTCGAGAATCCGCGCCACGACGCCGGCGTGCACGGCGGCGCGGGGTCGGACAAACTGGCGGGTACCGAACAGACCGGCGATGTAGCCGATGGCCCCGGTTCCCGGCTGGGTCCCGGAGGGCAGCCGTCCGTCATCCGCGAAACGCGGAAACGGGCCGCCGCCGAACGCCACACCCAGATTGCCCATCGGATCGCGGATGACCATCGGCTGATCGAATTCCTCGTCGTCCCGGCCGGTGGGCAACTTGACGCCGATCACACCGGCAAAGTTGAAACCACGATTCGCCTGATCCCAGAATTTTTTCTTCAGAAACAGCGAGATATCACCGACCTCCGAACTCGTCCCCTCGACAAACAGGTCCATGTTCATCACACCGGCGGGATGGACCGAACCGGTCGACTGGGTGTTGAAGTACGGCACGTTGACCCGGATGGTGAAATCGCGATCGAGGCCATAGAACAGGTCGAAGTCCACGCGTGACCGGTGGATCTGATGGTTCTCGTGCGCCGGGTCCGTGTCGCCGTTCTTGAAGAAGTCATTGTGGTCGATGTCGAAGAACGTCGATGATGCCGACACTCGCCAGGTGTTCGGGGGCAGAACATATCCGTGTCCAACAAACGCCGGCTGGTACAGCGGTGGGATGAAGGTGAGGATCTGGTCGTGCAG
>JBHHZN010000250.1:0-3795 GCA_046758155.1 Acidobacteriota bacterium
GGCCCGGAATTCCCGGTACAGCTCCCCGTTGAGGAGATCGGCCAGCGGCGTCTCGCGCACGTTGCCCATCGGCGTGGGCATGACCTGGCAGGCGTTCACCGTGCCGTCCGGCTCCACCCGCGTGTCGGTCCAGATGTACAGGCAACGGCCTTTCACATCCATGTCGGATGTGTACCAGTCACGCAACTTTTCCCCTTTGAGAAACGGCTTGAGAAAGACGGGGAAGGGCCACCGATGCGTGCGGTTTCCGGAGTCGATATCATCCATCTGCGCATCGAGCACATCGAAATCACGCCGCCCGTATCCCGACGACTGGTAGACCATCGGCAGGCTCCGATCGGGGAAAAGCCTCTTCCAGACCTCCTTGTGGGCGGCGACTTCCCCACCCGTCAGGAACGTCTCGTGCTGGAAGGTCAGAGCATCGATGGGAAAGGATCGCAGCAGGTCGGGAACCTGGTTCAAGCAGTCGGCGTTTTGCTTGGCCACGACGCAGTTCGCGATGACGCGCGTCTTGCCCTTGGCGCACGAGAAGGTCTCCAGGTTCGCCATGACCTTGTCGAACGCTCCTTTGCGGTTTTCCAGGCAGTCGTGGACCTCCCGGGGGCCGTGCAGGGAAAAGATGATGTAATCGAGGCCGGCCTGCCGCATGGCCTCCCCCCGGGCCGCGTCCACCAGCAGGCCGTTCGTGTTCACGCCGACCTTGAGGCCGGCCCGCTTGATGGCGGCCACGATCTCGGTGAGATCGCGACGCAGGAACGGTTCCCCGCCGGTGAGAAAGAACGCTGCGCCGTAAGGTTTCGCCTGCTGCGCCAGCTCATCGATCTCGTCCAGCGTCAACTCGTCGCGTTTCTGGTTGAGCACGCTGTCCTTGAGAAAGCAGAACTCGCACTTCACGTTGCAGCGGTAGGTCAGCTCCAGCGTGATGTTGACGAGCGCGCGCGTGGAGCCACCGCCGAGCAGATAGTCGGGAAGAAGGGTGGCCGCGCGCCGGGCGATCGCCCCCGTCGGCGCGGAGCGCAGGACGCGAAGATGACGCAACAGCTGCACGACTTTCATCATGACTCTCGATCCTCCCTCGGCGGCAGCGCAACGGGGCGGTATCGGGAACGTCTTCACGGCATCCCCGGCGGCGGATTCAGTCGCGTGCGGCGTTCGTGAGTGTTGCATGCAACTCGACGGCACGGCCCAAGATAAGGAAAACTCCCCGAGAAGGCAAACCTTCCCTGGGCGCCACCCGGGGGGGCCGGCCCCGGGGGGCATTCCCGACGCCCCGCCGCTGCACACCCGCCGCGGTGATTCTCCCTGATGCCCCGGCCATGCTGGCCGGCCTTCCCGGCGATTCTCCCACTCCTGGGCGATCGATTGCAAGATGGCCCGGAAAATCGGGTGTAAGAGCCATGTTTCCTCCGGCGCCGCGCCCCGCAGTGGATGCCGTTCCTGACCTGTCTCCTGCTGTCGGTGTCAACGCACCGACGACGGCACCGAGTCACACGGCGAGGCGACCCGATCGCACCGTCGTCGCGCAAGGCGGGGATCCACCCCTCCGACCGGTCCGCCGCCATTCGCCCCTTCCTGTATCATGGGGCGGATGATCGCCAGGGTCTCGTCGGATTCCACGTCGCCGGCTCACCTCGCCGCCACACCCTTGTGGAGACGCGAGCCGTATCGCCTCCTGTTTCCCTTCGGGGCGCTGCTCGCCTGGGCCGGTGTCCTGCACTGGGCCCTCTACGCGCTCGGCCTGATCGCCCAGTACCATCCCATCGTCCACGCCATCGTCCAGATCGAGGGGTTCATGATGTGTTTCGCCGTCGGGTTTCTCTTCACGGCCATCCCGCGGCGCACCGGGACGGCGGCCCCGGCGGCCTGGCAGATGGGGGTTAGCCTCGCCGCTCCGGCGGGAGCGACCATCGCGGCCTGGTTCGAGCGGTGGGCGATCTCGCAGCTCTTCTGGATGCTCCTCGTCGCAACGCTGGTGGTTTTCGTCATCGCCCGGTTCCGCGCGCGAGACGTCGCCCGCAGGCCGCCGCACAGTTTCGTCTGGATTCCGCTGTCGCTGGGCATCGGTATCATCGGCTCCTTGCTGATCGCCGTGTACGCGGTCGAGGGAAACAGCTACTTCTGGCTTCACGACCTGGGACGCCTGCTGGTCCTGCAGGGAATGTTCCTCGGCCTGATCGTCGGCGTCGGCGGCCTGGCCATCCCGTTGATCACGCGTGGGGAATCGCCTCCCGATGCAACCGACACGAGAAAGGATCGCGCCCTGCGATGGGGCCACGTGACCGCCGCCATCCTCCTGACGGCCACCTTCTGGGTGGAGAACAGGATCTCCCAGGCGCAGGGCCTTCTGTTCCGATCCGTACTGGTTCTCGTCTTGCTGCTGGCCTCGGCGCGGATCTGGCGCAGGCCGACCTTGCCCGGCGGACACCGGTGGCTGGTGTGGCTGGCGGCCTGGATGATCCCGGCCGGGTATCTGCTGGCGGCCGTCTTCCCGCTGCGCGCGAAGGCCGGCCTGCACATGGTGTTCATCGGCGGCTTCGCGTTGATGGCGTTCTCGATCGGGGCCCACGTGGCGCTCGCGCACACCGGCCACAAGCGCCTGCTGAGCGGCCGGCCTTGGCAGGTGCCGGTCTACGGTGGGCTGTTTCTGGCCGCTACCGTCCTGCGCGGGCTGGTGGACTTTGACCCGCAGCGGTTTTTCCTCTGGCTGGGCTCCTCGGCCTGCGTCTTCCTGCTGGCCACGATCGCCTGGGCGTCGCTCGTCTTGCCCTGCCTGTGGCGAAAGCCGAGGTCCCCCGCCGAGCCCGCAGGATCGTAAAATGGCACCTTAGGGATCGCCGTCCGCGGAGCCGCCGTCGTGGCCCGCAACCGGCGCGTTTGTCTCGAGCAAAGGGGGAGGAGGACCGATGAGATCACGTTGCGTCGCGGCGTTCGCCGTGTTCAGTCTCTTGGGCATGATCGCGTGGACCGACGCGCACGCCCGGCCGGCGCACGACAGGGGCAAGGACGACGAGACGCCGATGAAGGCATCGACCTTCACCGGGTTGACGCTGCGCGGCATCGGTCCCGCGGTCACGTCGGGCCGCATCAGCGACCTGGCCGTGAACCCCCTCGACAAGGCGAGCTGGTTTGTCGCTGCGGCTTCCGGAGGAGTCTGGAAGACGACCAACGCTGGCACGACGTGGACGCCGATCTTCGACAAGCAGGGATCGTACTCGATCGGCTGCGTCGCCATCGATCCAAAGGATCCTCTCGTGGTCTGGGTCGGCACCGGCGAGAACAACAGCCAGCGCAGTGTCTCGTACGGCGACGGCGTTTACAAGTCGACCGACGGTGGCAGGACCTGGAAGAACGTCGGCCTGAAGCATTCCGAACACATCGGCAAGATCGTCGTCGACCCGTGGGACTCCAAGGTCGTCTACGTCGCGGCGCAAGGCCCCCTGTGGTCGAAGGGAGGCGACCGCGGCCTGTACAAGACCACGGATGGCGGCGACACGTGGCGGCGCATCCTCGAGATCGACGATTACACCGGCGTGACCGACGTCGTCGTCGACCCGACGAATCCCGAGATCCTCTTCGCCGCCGCCTACCAGCGGCAGCGCCATGTCTGGACGCTGATCGACGGCGGCCCAGGCTCCGCCATCTACAAGTCGACCGACGCCGGCGCCACATGGACGAAGCTCGAGAACGGCCTGCCCAAGGAGGAGATGGGCAGGATCGGCCTGGCCCTCTCGCCCGTGAACCCGGACATCGTCTACGCCATCATCGAGGCGGCCGCGGACGCCGCCGGCTTCTACC
>JBHHZN010000251.1:0-3795 GCA_046758155.1 Acidobacteriota bacterium
TGATCAGAGTAATCGTGTTCCCCATCAAGGGAGGAAACCATGGGAGCGATTCGAGCATTGCGTCTCAGGGGGGGAGTCCGGGGGGGCGGACTCCTGATCGCGATCGTCATCTGCTGGGTCAGCGCCTCGCCTGCCCGCGCCATCCCCGCCTTCGCGCGCAAGTACCAGACGAGCTGTCAGACGTGTCACATCGCCTTTCCCGCGCTGACGCCCTTCGGGGAGGCCTTTCGCCTCAACGGCTACCGCTTCCCCGCGGGCACCGACTCGTCGGTCACGAAGAACGAGCCGGTTTCGCTGGGGGCGGAAGGGTACAAGAAGCTCTGGCCCAGGACGGTCTGGCCGGGCGAGATCTCCGGCCTGCCGCCGGTGTCGTTCGTGATCGAGAGCGAACTGGCGTACGATCGGGCGTCGAGAGACACGTCATTCGACGGCCTGGGCGGTGAGTTCGCGATCCTGACGGGCGGCACGTTCGGTGATCACCTGTCGTTTTACGGAGAGACCGAGTTCGAGTCGGCAAACGGCGAGATCGAGACGAGCCTGGAGCGTCTCAACATCCAGTTCCGGCCGTTCTCCACGCCCGCCTTCCAGTTCAAAATCGGCTCGTTCGAGCCGGGAGTTTTCCTGGCCTCCGATCACCGCCGGCTGACCGATCACAAGCATCTCGCCCTGCGAGAGCAGATCGGCGACAACGCGTTCGCCCTGGAGCCGAACCAGAAGGGGATCGAGTTCTTCGGCGTCGCCGCCCACAGGATCCTCTACAACGTGGGATACATCGAAGGAAGGGGAAACGAATCGAACAACGCCAAGGATGTCTACGGCCGCCTCGCCTACAAGCTGGGCGGGATGCGGCTCGACGGAACGACTCCGGGAAGCACCACGAGCGGCCTGCCGTCGAATCCCAAGCCGTGGAGCGAAGTGTCGGTCACGTTCTCGGCCTTCGTCTACAAGGGGCGGCCCCTGCTGAGCTCCACGGACACCGTCCTGATGAACGATCCCAACACCAACATCGTCTCACCGGTCGAGACGACGACGTCGCAGAACGATCCGTTCACGATGTACGGGGGCGACATCGCCATCAATCTCAAGGACCTGATCATCAGTGCCGGCGCCACGACGCGGCGGGATCGCCGGCCGTTCCTGTCGGATCCGACCATTGTGAACTTCCAGTCCAACAGCCGGTGGGTGGAGCTGGACTGGGTCGCCCTCCCGTGGCTCATCCCGGCCTCGCGGTGGGAGGAGATCGACGTCGAGGGTGGAACCAAGGCGCGGATCTCTCTCACCCTGCAATTCCTCGTGAGGGCCAACGTCCGGGCGTTTCTGGCAGCCGACAGGGTCCAGGAGCCGAAGGGGGACTTCACCACCGAGGAGGTTGTCGGCGGCGTGGTCTTCGGGATGTAGGGACCGCGACCAACATGCGACATGCGATAGGAGGATCGCCATGAAAAAGAGCCTGGTCCTGCTGGTCGGCATCGGTGTTCTGACTTGCTGGGGTGGTCTGCGGGCCGGTGAGCTGAAAGGGCACGTCAAGGCCATCGGGGCCCGCCACAACGGTGACGCCGTGGTGTACGTAGAGGCCGTGCCCGGCAAGACCTTCCCGGCGCCGACGGAGCATGCCGAAGTGGACCAGAAGGACATGGAGTTCGTTCCCCATGTGCTGCCCGTCCTGGTGGGGACGACAGTCGACTTCAAGAACAGCGACGCTGTCCTCCACAACGTGTTCACGCCGGACAAGTGCGCCGAAAAGTTCAACCTCGGCAGCTGGCCGCAGGGCCAAGCCCGCAGCTACACCTTCAAGAAGGTCTGCGCCGCCACCTTGTTGTGCAACGTGCATCCGGAGATGGAAGGATTCGTGGTGGCCGTGCCGACGCCCTATTTCGCCGTGACGGACAGGACGGGCGCCTACGACATCAAGGACCTGCCGGACGGAACGTACACCGTCAAGGTGTGGCACCCGAGACTGAAGGAGACCAGCAAGGAGGTGACGGTTGCGGGGGCGACGACAGTCGACTTCGAGGTGAAAAAGTAGGGAGGCGTCCACTTGCGGGAACGGCTCGTGGATCGGACATGGATCGAGACGAACTTCCCGTGCCACACCGCCTGCCCCGTGGGTACGGAGGCGGGCCGCTACGTCGCCCTGATCGCGGAAGGCAAGTACCGCGAGGCGTACGCGGTGGCCCGCCGTCCCAACCCGCTCGCCTCCATCTGCGGGAGGATCTGCGCAGCCCCGTGCGAGACGGCCTGCCGTCGCGGGACGATCGACGAGCCGATCGCGATCCGTGCCCTCAAGCGGTTCGTCACCGAGCGATTCGGCGTCGAGAGCATGATCGATCTCGACATGCTGCGCGAGATCTACGGTAAGCGCGACCTCCGGTACCCTCGAGATCGGATCGGCATCATCGGCGCCGGTCCCGCCGGGCTCGCCGCGGCCCACGATCTGGCCCTGCGTGGGTATCCGGTGACGATATTCGAGGCACAACCGGTCGCGGGGGGAATGCTGCGACTGGGCATCCCCGAGTACCGTCTTCCACGCGAGCTGATCAAGCTCGAGATCAACGCGATCTTGAACCTCGGTGTGCAACTGAGGGTGGGCGAGCGGCTGGGCCGTGATGTCACCCTGGCCGGGCTGCGTGAGGATGGGTTCCGGGCCATCTTCCTGGGGATCGGCGCGCACAAGGGCCGTGAGCTGCGCATCCCGGGAGCCGACCTGGACGGCGTGCTCAACGGCGTGGATTTCCTGTTGAACATCAACATGGGCTACAGGGTGGGACTGGGAGAGAAGGTGATCGTCGTGGGAGGGGGCAACGTCGCGCTGGATGTCGCCAGAATGGCCCTTCGCGCAGCCGTTCCCGCGCAGACCGTCGACGCTCGGATCAACATCGTGACCGCCCTGGACGTGGCCCGCTCCGCGGTGCGCTTCGGCATTAAGGAAGTGCATGTCGTCAGCCTCGAGTCGATGGACGAGATGCCCGCCAGCCCGGAGGAGATCGCCGAGGCGATGCAGGAAGGCATCAGGTTCCATCCCAGGCGGGGACCTCGTCGGATCCTGGGAGTCGACGGGCAGGTCACGGGCCTGGAAACGATCGAGTGTGCCTCGGTCTTCGACGAGAATCATCGTTTCGATCCCAAGTTCACGGAAGGGACCGAGGCGGCGATGGCCGCCGACACGATCATCCTGGCCATCGGGCAGACAAGCGACCTGTCGTTTCTCACGCCCGCCGACGGCGTGCAGGTCACCCCGCGAGAAACCATCCAGGTGGATCCGGCCACGCTCGCCACCACGGCGCCTGGGATCTACGCCGGCGGCGATGTGGCCTTCGGGCCGCGGATCGCCATCGATGCCATCGCCGACGGCCGTCGCGCGGCCGCGTCGATCCACGCCTTCCTGCGCGGCCTGCCGGAGACGCCGGAACCGATGACCGTGGTTCTGGAACCCCTGCCCGGCTACACCAGGATCCCGGACTTTGAAGGGGTGGGGAGGCAGCGCCCGGAGGTCCTGCCGATCGAGCGGCGGATCGGGATCGCGGAGATCGAGCGCTGTTTCACCGAGGAAGCGGCGCGACGGGAAGGATCGCGTTGTCTGCGTTGCTGGGTCAACACGATCTTCGAGGAAGATCCCGTCAAGGGGACCGAGTGCATCCTCTGTGGAGGATGCGCCGATGTCTGTCCGGAAGAATGCATCGAGTTTCTCCCGGCCGCCTTGATCCAGGCCGACCCCGACTTGCGCGAGGAGGCCGTGGCTGAGCTCGGCGACGCGGCGGCCTGTCTGTTCGAACCGAATCCCTCAGTCGGCACGGT
>JBHHZN010000252.1:0-3739 GCA_046758155.1 Acidobacteriota bacterium
GGGAGTCGGCTTTTTTTTCCTGGCGATGGCCAGCAAGGCGGGTCTCGATCTCGTCCGGGGCAACGCGCTCAAGGTGCTGTGTGTTCTGGCTTTCACGCCGATCTCCCTCGCGATCTTCGCCTGGCACGGCCAGGTGGCATGGCGTGCCGGCCTGGCTCTGGGTCTTGGAACCGTTCTCGGCGGGTTGCTCGGTGTGCGGTTGAGCGTCGAGAGGGGGCATCGCTGGATCAGGACGGTCGTCACGGTGACCGTGATAGCCTTGGCGGTGAAGCTCTGCCTCGGCGGGTGAGAGATCCCCGACCCGCACGGACTCTGATCTCCATGCAGTAAGCTTCCATCACGAGATGCCGGATCCCGCCTGACGGCGTATAGTTCCGGGGCAGTCACGGCACATCGACCGAGAGGGCTCCTCGGCGCGCAGGCGCACACGCGACGTCCACCGGGAGGATGCCTGGACGTTCTCGACGATCCGATCACAGGAGCACGAAGATGCCGGGCCACGCCATTTGCCGGAAATCGAACAAACAGACCCCACCTTGCGGACCGCCCTGCTCGATGCCCTCCATCGACGCGACCCCTGCCATCGCGCACGCGATCGCCGCTGACACCCGCCGTTCGGACCCGAGACGGAGGCACCGATGCTGACCTGGTTCGGTCTATGCCTCCTGCTGCTGGGATGGCCCGGTGAGGATGCCGGCCACGCGCGTCTCCAGGAGCTGGAACCGCCCGTCGAGGAGCAGTCACGCTTCCTGATGGACGCCATCGAGCTTTGCCGCAGAGGCGATCACCTGATCGACGACGACCGTCCCGAAGCGCTGCGGCAGGCTCGCGAGCTGTTCGCGGCGGCCGCCGAGCAGCGGCTGGACGAGGCATGCGGGGCGGCGGGCCTGTCCTGGACCCTGAGCACGATCTACTCGCGCCGCATCGAGGAGGACGACGACCTGATCGCGCGTGCCGTCAGCACCGCACGCCACGCGGTGGAAGCCGATCCTGCCTCCGCGTCGGCCTGGGCCGCCCTGGCGCGCGCGAAGGTCCTGGATCTCGACCTGCATGCGGCCAACCAGGCCGCCGAGACCGCGCTGAGCAAGGACCCCGATTCGGTGCTCGCCTTGAGGGCCGCCGCGCTGGTGCGCATCGCGAGGGGCCAGATCGGTCCGGCCCGCGAGGCGATCGAGCGCGCCATGGCGTTGCAGCCGGGGGTGCCGTCCATTCACCTGACGATGGGCAACGTCCACCTCCTCTCGGGACACCCGGCCCCGGCGATCGCCGAGTTCAAGAAGGCCCTGGTGCTGTCCCCCGGCTGGGTCCCCGCCAGACTGCAGCTCGCCTCCGCCCTGGAGAAGGCGCGCCGGTTCGAGGCAGCCGGCCTCATCTTCCGGAAGCTGCTCGCCGAGCATCCCGAAACATCGGCTCGGGCGAACCTGCTGATGGGACACTCGCTCATGAAACGTTCACGGTGGCGCCGCGCGCTGGTCGTGCTCGGCCGAAGCGATTTCAAGACTCACCGTGGTATCTGCAACGGGACCGTCGTGTACCTGCAGGGGCTGTGTCACCTGAGGCTCCACGAGCTCGATGCGGCGCGCGCGGCCTTCCGGCGCGTGATCGAGCAGTACCCGGACGCCACCTCCGGCTACGCACGCCTGCAGAGACTCGTTTTCAACGCCTACGAGCAGCTCGGCCGACTCGCCCTCGAGGCGAACGATCCGGAAGCGGCCGCGGCGGTGATGGAGGAAGGCATCCAGCGCACGGGCGCCAGCCTGGACCTGTATCTGCGTCTCGCCGGCTTGTACCAGGACTTCCATCTCCCCGAGGAGGCCTCCTCGCTGCTTCAACAGGCCGTCGGACGGGAGCTGGAGCCGGGACAGGCCGAACAACACCTGCAGGCGTACACCTTCTGGGCCCGCATCGCCAGAGATCGAGGGGACGAGGAATCCCTCGATCGGCTTGCCGCCAGCCTTGACTCCCACGCGCGCAGCATTCTCGACCTGGGAGACTTCGTCGCCGACCTGGAGGCGATGCGCGCGATGGCCATCGCGGACCACGGCCGGCAGGCCCTCGCGTGGTTGCGACACGCGGTCGACCTCGGCTACGACCACCTCGGCTGGATCGCCGACGACCCCGAGCTGGAGAGCCTGCGCCAGGTCCCGGCCTTCCACGATCTGCTGGTCTCGGCGAGGGGGGGATCTCCCGCAAGCGATTAACTAGACAGGGTTTGTTGTGATACACTACTTGATCAGGATGGGGCGACCGGACCCCCTGGCCCCGTCCCGCACCGGTCGGGGCCGGCGGCTGGAAGATGGTCAATGGACCCTTGACAACCCTGCCCCCGCAAGAGGAGTCCAATGGGAAGCAAGGGAAGCGGCGAGCGAGCTTCGTCCAAGGCGGAAGGGTGGGCAACGACGCGTGGTGGCTGACAACCCGGGGGTGGAGAGCCACGAGGTGGGGGTGGTTGCTTCTCCGGGCCGTGATCTCCGCCGGGATCGTGGTGCTCGGTTTGCTGCCGGCCTGCGATGGAAACGGCGCAGGGCGCAACACCGGCGGCTCGACTCTCTCGATCTCCATGAGCTTCACCCCCCCACCGGCCGGCAGCATGAACGTCGTCTGGTTGTCGGAGGCAAGCCGCAACGGCGGTCTCTTGCTGATGGATGTCTTCGCGCAGAACATTTCCATCCCGTTCGACGGGTATGAAATCGAGCTGAGATTCGATCCGCTCGTCGCCGAGGCGCTGGACCTCGTTGCCGGAACCCTTCCGGAACAATGCAGCGGGTTGACCACGCTGCGAGTGGACAACGTCGCCAGCGGCGACGCCAACGCCTCCGGCACGATCCTTTTCAGCGCTCGGCTGACGGGCCCGCAGCCGCCCGGCTGCACCGTCGTGGAAAGGCAGCCGCTCGCCCGGATCACGTTTCGCGCGTCGGGAACCGGATCGTTCCCGCTGAGTTTCGTCCCTTTCAACGGCGACCCGATCTTCCCGGGCGGATCCCGACTCCTTCGCACCGACCCGCCGGATCCGGCCATTCCCGTGATGTTCGATGACAGCCAGGCGGTCATCGATGTGGCGGGTTGAGGAGGACGGCATGCGGCGCGGCACGGCGGGCGGCATCACGGCACGGTGCCTGATCGCTCTGCTCGCCTCGGGATGGGTGGGAACCGGAGCGTTGCCGGCCGCGTCGAGCGATGATGCGGTCCATGTCTGGATGTCCCCGACCCGCACGCGGCCTCGAGAGGGCTCGTTGTTCTCCGTCTACATCCGGATCCGCAACGCCCGCCAGGTGGGAAGCGTGCCCTTCAGCGTCGTTTTCGATCCGGAGATCCTCGAGTACGTGCCTTCCCGCTCCCGGGAAGGCAGTTTCCTGCGCAGGGACGGCGCCGCCACGGTCTTTCTCGCCACGGCCGGTACGGGCCGTTCCGGCCTGGCCGGGGTGAGCGTCGGACTGTCGCGCCTGCGATCCGACCGCGGTGTTTCCGGCCGGGGGATTCTCTGCAAGCTGACGTTCCGGGCGAAAGCCCCCGGCACCTCCCGGCTGGACTTCACGCGCGCGCGGGTCCTGGGTCCGCGGGCCCAGCCACTGGTCTCGGTTTTCGAGGGGAAGGAAATCCTCGTGCGGAAGGCCCGATGAAGGACCCCGTGGCCCACCGCCATCGTGCCCGCCTGACCATGTGGCGCCTTGTGGCCGTCGGGCTGCTCGCGTGCGCCGCGGCGCCGTTGCTGTGGTCCCGTGTGGGAGCGTCGCGGCCC
>JBHHZN010000253.1:0-3716 GCA_046758155.1 Acidobacteriota bacterium
GGTTGTCTGGGATGTCGGCCCGGGAGCGGGGCGGGTCGTGCTGTGGGCGCTTTTCTGGTCCGGCTGGATGCTGGTCTTCATCTCCACGCTTCTCATCGACCACTTCGATCTGTTCGGTCTGCGTCAAGTCGTTCTCCACGCGAGAGGCAGGCCGTACGTGGAGCCACGCTTCCGGGTCACGGCCCTCTATCGTGTGGTTCGCCATCCGCTCCTGCTGGGCTTCATCATCGCCTTCTGGTCCGCGCCACGGATGACGGCGGGGCACCTGATCTTCGCCGCCGCCACAACTCTCTACATGCTGATCGCCATCAGTCTGGAAGAGCGCGACCAGGCGGCGATTCACGGCGAGCCGTATCGGGCGTACCGCGCGAAGGTCCCGATGCTGATCCCGTTTCTGGGTGGGAAGCCAACCGGGCCTGTCCGGGCGGATGAGCCGTAGGGGCCAGGCGCCGTCCGCCGGGATGTTCCCGACCAGGGGTATCCCTGGCGCGCGGAGCGCCTCCCGGGTCGAGAGCCAACGCACAGGTCCGGCCGGTGCGGGCCGGGAGAAGTGAGTGTGAGCACGCGTCAGCGAAACCGGCGTCAGTGGAGTCCCCATGTGCGGATCGCGATCCTCATGGCGGCGATCCTGCTTCTGGGCACCTCCGGCTTCATGATCGTGGAGGGGTGGGGAGTCGTCGATTCGCTGTACATGGCGGTGATCACGCTGACAACGGTCGGCTTCGGGGAGGTGCATCACCTGGACACACCTGGCCGTCTGTTCGTCATCGGCTACCTGGTGGCCGGCTTGGGTGTCTTTCTTTACGGGGCGGCCCAGATCGGAGAAGTTTTCCTGCGGGGCCAGCTCATGGAGCTTTTCGGGGGTCGAAGAATGAATACCATGCTCAAGTCCATCGAAGGTCATGTCATCGTCTGCGGCCTCGGGCGCATGGGGTGGAAGCTCAGCCAGCAGCTCGCCAAGACGGGCCAGTCCTTCGTCATCGTGGATCGCGACAAGGAAGCTCTCGCGGATGCCGCCGCGGAGGGCTGGCACACGTTTCTCGGCGATGCGACCGATGATCGGGTGTTGGAGGCGGTCCGGGTAGAGCGGGCCCGCGGCCTGGCGGCCGTTCTCCCGAGCGACTCGGACAACCTGTACGTCGTGCTGTCGGCCCGGCTGCTTCAGCCCAAGCTGTGGATCCTCGCGCGAGGGGCCGACGAGAAGAGCAACGAGAAGATGAAGCGCGCCGGGGCGAACCGTGTCGTGGATATCTACGAGGCCGGGGCGCACAAGATGGCCCGCATGCTCGGCAACGTGAACCTGGAGGATTTCATCGAGATTCTCAGCACGCGCGAAGATCGGCTCGACATCGCGCAGATCACCGTGTCCGCAACGGCCGACTACTGCGGCAGGACGCTGGCGAACTCCGGCTTTCGCGAGCGTGACATCATGATCGTCGGTGTCGGCAAGCCGGGCGGGCAATTCCTGATCCCTCCTCCCAGCACCGTCTCGATCCATGAAGGCGACCGCCTCATCGCCCTGGGCAAAGCGGCGGATCTGACCGCGTTCCTGCATCCGACCGACTGAGGCGCCGGCCGGGCCCGACCACGGCATCCGGCCCGCACCGCCCCGGGCGAGGGGATCGCCGGGACTCCAGGCGGCGGACGGGTCCGGGTTGGGCGAGCGGTCACGGCTTAGTCGTGTCGATCGGCGGCACCGGAAGGCGGACGGCCGTGTCGTTCGATGGAAAGGCCCCTGGGCGGCCCCTCCTGCACGCCGTCCACCGGTGATCCGGGGGCGGGAAGGCCCCCCCGGGCGGGCCCGGGGGAGCCGGCGGTTACAGGCGCAGCTTCAGGACGATGCCGAGCCGCTCCAGGCGCAGGTGATAGCTCTTCTCGGCACGGTTCATCAGGATCTTCATGTACCTGGTGGGTTTCCTCTTCTCACCGAACAGCGGGAGGAACCCTTCCCGCATCCGCCCGTTGATGGCGCCGGTGAGCAGTCCCGTCACGTCCTGGCCTTTCGGGGCCGCCCTCGTGAGCAGCTCCGGGAAGTACCGGCGGATGTTCTCCTCGCGGCAGAGGAGCCGCCGGCCCAGGAAATGACACATCACCACATGGATGAGGAACCTCTTGCGCAGCAGCCTGATCGTGCTGTGGCTCACCGGCAGTGGCGTCTGCTTGATGCCCCATGAGGTGTCCTCGAGCAGCGTCATGCCGAACTGGTCGGACGCGTCCGTGAGGCGCGCGAGCAGGTGATCCGCGTCGGGTCCCTCCACCGGGGGAGCCGGGAAGCTGCCGTACCGGCTCCTCAGCAGCCGCCGGCAGATCTCCCGTGTTTTCCGGCTGAACCGTCTCAGGTCGGCCTCCATCTCGAGACACGGGACCGGGTGGAAGCGCCCGCCGCCCGGGCCGGTCAGGGGATCCTCGTCTCCCCACGCCTCGACTTCCAGATCGTAGGGCTCCTGGTTCACCCATCGCCGGTCGCCGGCCTCCATGTCGTAAGACCAGACCCGGTCGTAGATGATGTTCAGCGGGCGCGCCTCGATGGCCGCCGGAACGAAGACATCCTGGCTCATCGAAGGGTTGAATGTCACCCGAACGAGGATCTCGACCGGCTTGGAGGAATCCCGCTGGACGATCTGCGAGAGAGCGGCCCGGATCTCCCTCAGGTGATCCGGCGAGGTGGCGACCATGGCCGCCCCCAGCGTGCCCAGGCCGTGAGTTCCCTCCACGAGGATCGTGTTCTCCGAAGCTCCCCGGAACACGCGCCGGATGACGCCGAAATCGATCCTCTTGTTGAACCGGTTCCGTTCCTGAGGCTCGTAGCCGACTTGGGTGAGGCCGTTGAGGATCCTCGGGGTGGCGCCGCCTTCGAAGCTGTAGCAGCAGTGGGAGGTGATCCTCTCCAGGCGATCGCCCAGGTTGGCGTAACCGACTCCCAGTGGCGGCGTGCCATGGACCCCGCGGGGGTTCTTCTCGATGAACAAGGTGTTCCTGCCGACCAGGATGATGTTTCTGGCCGGCGGCACCGTCGGCCGGCTCGGCTCGATGGCGATCGTTCGGCACTGGGGGACCGGGAACGGTCTGGCGAGCTCGAGCGCGGCCAGGCCGTCACGGATGTGGTTCTGGGGCGCCGCGAGCACGAGGATCTGGCCGCTTCCACTCTCGTAGAAAGGACGATAGAAATCGAAGAGGGCGTCGTCGGGCGGTCGATACATAGATCTCTCCTCCGGAAGGTCGAGCGCGGAGCCCGCAGTATAGATCCCGTCTCGCTGTGTGGGAAGCACTAATTCGCGTCACGCGCACGCGCTCCCGGAATTCCGGTCGCGCGTTGACGGCGGTTTCGTGATCGGGGGCGACGGAGTTCGCCGCCCGCCCTCTTCTCCGCCGCCTCCGATCATCTTACGGTTCTCGGCGGAAAGATCCGCGCGCGTTGGAAACCTCGGTGGCGCGGCTGGCGCTCCGCGTGACTCGGCGTAGATGGAAGCCGCAGATTTTTCCAGCACGGAAGGAGGTGAATGCCATGCCGGCAAACGTTGGAGTCACTCTTCTGTCGTACGGCGAAGGTGAGCAGCGGCTGCTGCTCGCGCCGGCCGAGGCCACGGTGGGACACGTGGTCCGCCGGTCGGGCCTGAGCACGCAGGGCCGTCGCGTCGCCGTGAACGGAAGGAAGGCGGACGGAGGCACCACGGTGGTGGAGGGGGATGTCGTGACCCTCATCCCGCGGGTCCAGG
>JBHHZN010000254.1:0-3707 GCA_046758155.1 Acidobacteriota bacterium
GGAGGAGTTGACCTTTTTCGATACCCTGAAGAACGACAAGCCGGTGACTCTGGAGGATTATCCCGACAGTCCATCGGGGAAAAAAGGTAGGCGCGGTTCGCGCCGGCGAGCCGAAGGGGGATCGAAACCACGTGACCAGGACTCGATGCGTTCCGTCGGCGAAGGAATCATGATCCAGGTTCTGGCCTCCGGGCAGCGCTCGGTGGCCAAGGCGCTGACCACGAAACTGAGGCGGAAGGGATACACGGCGTTGCTTATCAAGGAAGGCGGCACCTACAAGGTTCGTGTCGGACCGTACGCGGATCGCGTCGAGGCGGAGCGCGCCGCCGGCGTGTTGCGCGAGCAGGAACACCTCACGACCTGGATCCCTTGAGTGAAACGGTACGCGGACCGGGCGATCTTGCTCGCCGGGTTGGCGGGCCTCCTGATGGCGCTCTCATTTCCCCTCGGCCCGCCGCTTCCGATTACCGCTCATGACGGCTGGTGGCCGATCGGCTGGTGCTGTCTGGCCCCGCTGATACTGGCGGCGGCCGTCGCGCCATCCGCACTCTGCGCCCTGACGGCGGGATTCTCCTCCGGTGTCGTCGCCTACGGCCTGGTACTCTCGTGGCTGTTTCCTTTTCTGGTCCGGTGGGGGGGGTTGCAGGCTCCGGTGGCCTTCGCGGTCCTGGCCGCTCTTGTGGCCTACGTGGCTGGTTTTTGCGCGATCTTCGCGTTGTGCGTGTGGATGTGGTCGCGTCGATGGGGGCTGGGGCGCGCGGTTGTGCTGGCGCCGGCGGCGTGGACCGGTCTGGAACTCGTCCGGGCCCATCTTTTGACGGGCTTCCCGTGGTCGCTGCTGGGATACTCGCAGTACCGCGTGCCAGCGGCGATCCAGGTCGCGGACCTGACCGGGATTTACGGTGTCTCGTTCGTTCTGGTGTGTGCCTCGGGCATCGTCGCCCTGATCTGTCGGCGTGTCGCGCGGCAGCCAGGGACCGCGGGGAGCCGGCCGGCCGGCTTCCTCCTGGGGGCTGTTGTCGGTTCGGCCCTCCTTTACGGTGTCGTGAGGCCGGCCTTCCTGCCTGCTCTCCGGCAGGATATCCCCGTGGCGCTGGTGCAGACGGACGTGGCCCAAGCGGAGAAGTGGGACCCGGCCGAGCGGGCGCGGATCGAACGCGAGCACTTCGAGATGACGCGCGCGGCGGGGCGGGAGGGAGCAAAGCTCGTCATCTGGTCGGAATCGTCCGTTCCTGTTTCGATCACCGCCGACCCGGGTTACGCTACCCGGCTGCGCGACCTGGCCACCGAGACCGGAGCCGAGATCGTCGTGGGCAGCGTGGCCTTCGGCAGCGAGGGCCCCCAGCGGCATCCGCTCAACAGCGCCTTCCTGGTCAGGCCCGGACAGGGGGTGGCCGGTCGGTACGATAAACGACGGCTCGTCCCGTTCGGAGAGTACGTGCCGCTGAAGAAACTGTTGTTCTTCTTGCAGCCGCTCGTCGAGGCGGCCAGTGATTTTCACGCAGGCACGGGCGCCAACCTGCTGGCATCCGGTCATGGGGCCATCGGCCCGCTGATCTGCTACGATGCCATCTTCCCCGGCCTGGCGCGCGACAGTGTGCGCGAGGGCGCGCAGATGCTGGTCAACATCTCGAACGATGCCTGGTATGCCGGAACCGCCATGCCGTACCAGGATCTGGCACAATCGGCTCTGCGTGCGGTGGAATGTCGACGATACCTCTTGCGATCCGCGAATGTCGGCTTCAGTGCCTTTGTCGATCCCTCCGGCGTGATCGTCCAACGCGGCGACCTCGGCCGATCGCTGGTCCTGAAATCGTCCATCGGTGCATCCACCACGATGACCCCCTACGTCGTGCTCGGAGACGTCTTCGCGGCCGGCTGTGCTATACTGACCGCCTTTGCGCTCGCCCTCGCTTCGCAGCGCGTCCGCCGTAAACCTCCCCAAGACCAAGGCCGGCAGACCATGATGCTCTCAGGAGGGAAAGATGCTAGATGATGAACTGGTGCGCCGGTTCTCGGAACTCTCCGTTCGGTTGAACGGAATCCGGAGGTTTCTTTGGCCTCGGGCCGGAGCACGAAGAGCTGAGCCGTCTCGAGAAGCGGATGGCGGGATCTGGTTTCTGGGACAATCCAAAGACCGCGCAACAGGTTCTGCAACGCCGGGCCGCCCTGAAGGAGAGGATTGACAGGATCGAGGCCCTCATGGCGGCCTACGAGGACACCAAGGCGCTGCTGGAGCTGGGCAAGGAAGGTGAACCCGTCGATGAAGAGATGAGCTCTTGTATCAAGACGCTCCAGACCCGCCTCGAGGCCATCGAGATCGGCATGATGCTACAGGGGGAGAACGATCACAAGAATGCGATCTTGACCGTTCACTCGGGGGCGGGCGGAATCGAGGCGCAGGATTGGGCGGAGATGCTCTACCGCATGTACCTGCGCTGGTGCGAGCGGCACGGGTTCGCGGTCGAAGTCATCGATTATCAGGAAGGCGAGGAGGCGGGGCTGAAGAGCGCGACGGCTCTCGTCAGGGGACCGGACGCTTACGGGTACCTCAAGGCGGAGAACGGGGTTCATCGTTTGGTTCGCATCTCGCCGTACGACGCCGCAGCTCGACGGCACACTTCCTTCGCATCCGCGTACGTCTATCCCGAGCTGGATGATGAGATCCAGATCGATATCGACGAGAAGGACCTCCGCATCGACACGTTTCGGTCCAGCGGCAGGGGCGGCCAGCACGTCAACGTGACCGACTCCGCCATCCGTATCACGCATCTACCGACGGGGATCGTGGCGCAGTGCCAGAATGAACGCTCCCAGCATCGCAACAAGGAAACGGCCATGAAACTCCTCAAGACGAGGCTGTACGATCGGGAACGACGCAAGCAAGCGGAGAAGAGGGCGGAAGAGGACGGCGCGAAGAAGGACATCGAGTTCGGGAGCCAGATCCGCTCGTATGTCCTGCATCCCTACAGGCTGGTCAAGGATCTGCGTACGGGGGTGCAGACCTCCCGTGTCGATGAGGTGCTCGATGGGGACCTCGACGAGTTCATCAAGGTTTTCCTCCTGAGCCAGGCTCGCGCCTCGTCCGGGAAAGAGGGGCCGGCTGGCAGGTAAGTGCTGATGCACGAACGGTTTCCTTGACATTCCCGCCGTGGCCTAACTATATTTTTCCATCATGCTGCCCGGGGAGACACCAGCAGCAAAAGGTGCAAGATGAAGGAGATACAGCTCGACCGCAGAGGTCAGGATGTCCTGGAGGCGGTCATCGTCTCGTATACGGAGACGGGCGAGCCGGTCGGCTCCAGGACGGTGTCCCGGCTGAACCGGGAGGGGCTCTCGGCCGCCACGATCCGCAACGTGATGGCCGAGCTGGAGGAGCGCGATCTGCTCTCCCAGCCGCATCCATCGGCCGGCAGGGTTCCCACCGATCTGGGATACAGGGTCTACGTCGATTCGCTCATGAAGCGGCGCCGGCTCGCTCACGCCGAGGAGCACCTCATCGAATCGACATTGCGGGAAAAACGCGCCAGGCCGGACGATGTGTTCAACGAGGTTTCCCGGATCCTCTCGCGTCTTTCACGGCACATGGGCGTTGTGGTTTCTCCTCATTTCGCCAGGGCGCGGTTGAAGGATGCCGAGTTCGTCCGGCTTGGACCCCATCGGATCCTCGTGATCATCGTTGCCGCCTCGGGTATGATCTACAACAA
>JBHHZN010000255.1:0-3699 GCA_046758155.1 Acidobacteriota bacterium
TCCGGCATCAACAGGTCCAGCAGGATCAGATCGGGCCGCCCCGCACGAGCCCTCTTCAACGCCTCGCGACCACCTGAGGCCCCGACCGCATGGAACCCTTGCCGCTGCAGGAGCCTGCGCGTCGCATCGACGATGAACCGATCATCATCGACGACGAGCACGGTGCGCGTGGCGCTTCCAGAGGACGATGCCGGCACGACCCGGCCTCGCGTCCCGGCGGGGATCCTGCCCCCTCCTCGACCGATCATCTCATCGATTCTCGCGGCCTCCTGCTTGATGATCCGGAGAAAACGCCCCCTCTCCTCCTCATCGACGCCGTCCTCCAGGATCTCGGCGTACGCCAGGATCGATGCGAGAGGAGTCCGCAGGTCGTGGGCCCATGCCGCGGGTTGTCTTCCCGCTCGCCGCCGTGAGATCCAGATCCACGCCAGCACGACGGCGGCACCCAACACGATGCCTCCCGCGAAGACGCTCCATTGAGCGGAAGATTCCATGGATCCCCTCGCGGGCCTCGACCCCGCCCTCGCGGACGTGTCCACCGAGGCCCAACCTCCCACGGATGATCGGTCCAGTTCTGATCATACGCCTGTAAGTCAAGGATTCGCAAGGAGAAACTTGGCAAGGGCCCAGGCGGGTCCCCGCGTTGCAACCCGACGGGGGGTGCGATATCGTCGAGTGCGAACTCCGCGGGAATGAACATGATCGCCGAACTGGCCCTGGCCCTCAGCCTCGCCCCGACCGCGCCGGCTTCCACCACATGGCGGACGCTGGCCCCGGCCTGCAGGTGCGTACGATGAACGGGGGGGAGGCCTGCCGCAAGGGATCTCCCGCGATCACCGTCCTGCGCGTCGACCCGCGACGATGGCGCATGGATGTATTCCATCAATCCGAGTCACCGGGCGATCCGGTCAGGGCCGACATCGAGAGCTGGCAGCGGCGCACCGGCGCCACCGTGATCTTCAACGCCGGCCAGTACTACCCGGATCATCTCCCGATGGGGCTGTTCGTTAAGAGGGGAAAGAACCTCGGAACCGCCAGGGTGCGTCGATGGAAGGGGTTGCTCGTGGCGGAACCGACCGATGCCAAGCAATATCGCCCGGCCGATATCCTCGATCTCGAGCACGACGCGTTCGACGTGCGGACCACGCCCTACCGCATCGCCGTGCAGTCGTTCATGATCCTGGATCGCGATCACAAGAAGCGTGTCAGGCGCAGCGATTGGCACGCCAACAGGACCGTCGTCGCCACCGACGGCTCCGGGCATCTGCTCGTGGTGCACACCGAGGGGGCCTACACGCTGTGGGACCTGGCCGACTGGCTCGACCGATCGGACCTCGATGTCCGCCTCGCGATGTCGATGGACGGCGGCTTCGAGGCCCAGATCTGCGTCCACACGGAGGAGCTGGCCTTCGCCTCGTTCGGGCAGTGGCACGTCGACTCCCACGGGGATCACTCGATCGCCGGGCTGCGCAGGCCGCTCCCCGCCGTCATCGGCCTGTTTCCCCGGTGATGGGGTGAACCGGCGATGCCTTCAGGCACCGAAGGGGGCCGAAGAGTCCGGCCCGCAAGGCGCGGCGGGGGAGAGGTCCCCCCGCGCGCGGGCAGGGGAAGACTCGCCTTGATCCTCGCCGGGCTCCTGGTAACGGGTCCCCCCGCGCGCGGGCAGGGGAAGACCGGCCCGAACCGGCGCAAACGGTGGCCCCGGTCGAGGCGACCGGGATGGGCGCCCTCTCTCGTGATCGGAAACGGGCATCACATGCTGCGGAGGACATTCAGATGATACGACGGCTTCTGTTTCCGGTTCTCATCGCGCTCATCCCCTTGCCGGCAGCCGCCGCGTCGGAGGAAGCCTCGGTGATCCGAACCGTCCAGCGGTTCTTCGACGCCATGGCCTCTCACGACGCCGCGGCGGCCCGCGATGTCCTGCTCGACGAGGGACGATTCGTCTCCATCCGCTCGGAGCAAGGGGAGGTCATCGTCGGTGGATCGACACATCGCGAATTCCTACAGCGCCTGGCAGGCATGAAGACAGGAATGCTCGAACGGATGTGGAATCCCGCGGTCCGGCTCCATGGTCGGCTCGCGACGCTCTGGACCGCGTATGACTTTCACCGCGGCGGCCAGTTCAGCCATTGCGGCATCGATTCCTTCTCGCTCGTGAGGACCGCCGCCGGATGGAAGATCGCCGGCGCCGTGTACACGGTGGAATCAACCGGCTGTCCGCCGAGCCCCCTGGGCCCGGTCCAGTGATCCCGGGAGAACGGCCCTCTCGCGGCGGACGACCGGCCGACACGGCGCCGGCGGACGGCCGGCATCGCTGAGGGCCACGACCCCATGCGCCCGCTCGTTGCGCGCCTCGGCCTCGTGACGGCCGGCAGCGTGGTCGCCCTCGTTCTGGCCGAGATCGTGGTGCGGCTGTTCGGCCTGGCCCCGCAGGTCGCCTTCATCCATAGAGGTCAGTTCCGGTTGTCGGACAACGATCGGATCGGATGGGAACCGATTCCCGATCCGGGCTCGGCGGGCGCGACCGAGGAGCGTGGGTGGAACCCATCGGAAAGAAACGGGTTGGGCTTCCGCGATCGCGATCACGCGCTGGACAAGCCTCCGGGGGTCTACCGGATTCTCGTGCTGGGTGACAGCATCACCAAGGGGCTGGGTGTTCCTGACAAGGAGAGGATTTTCCCCGCCGTGCTGGAACGCAAGCTCGACGAGTCGGGCCTCACCAGCGAGGTCATCAACTTCGGCGTGGAGGGGTACAACACGCAGCAGGAGGTCGAAACGCTCGAGGAGAAGGGGCTGGTGTACAAGCCGGATCTCGTGGTGCTCGCTTACTCCCTCAATGACAGAGACTGGCCGGCGCATCACCTGTACCGCGAGATGCTCGAGCAGGAATTCCATCGCGGCTGGATCAGCGACGCCCGGATCTCACCTTTCCTGGCGCCGAGCGCTCTGTACCGGTTTCTCCGGTACCGCGTGCTCGCCCGCTTTCCGCGCGGCAGCAGCGCGATCGAGGAGACGATCCGGAAGCGGATCGACCTCGTCCAGCAGGACACCGTGGAGGAGTACTTCGGGGTCCTGGCCGATCTGGCCCGCTCCAACCGATTCGATGTCCTGGTGGCCGTCTTCCCCTACCTCGATGACCTCGTCCACTACCGGCACAACGACCAGCATGAGTGGGTGCGGGTATTATCGTCCAGGCACGGCTTCCACCACCTCGATCTTCTCGACCCGTTGACGCGATGCCAGGAGTTTTACCACCACGAGGTCGCCGCCGATGACGTCCATCCGAATATCCTGGGACATAACTGCGCGGGGATCACCATGGCGGATTTCATCGAGAAGCGGATCGTGCCGGGCGCAAAGAAGAACCCTTGACACCCGGTGGGATGCGGCAAGCGGCGACGGATACGGGGCAAGACGGTGTACATGGTGGTGCGAAGATTGTTGTGAATCGTCTCGCGACAGGTGTTGCAGACGGTGTTCGAGAGCGGACAGGGAGGCCTGAGCCTGTTGCTCGAAGTGATTGATTTCACTTGCTTTTCGTTTTTCCTCGCCCGGGCATTCCTCTTGCAGCGCTACCGGTCATGGACTGGCCTTTTACCCCGGTTGATAGGTTGCAACGTTTCCGGCCTCCGTTTTGTCCTCGCCGGGACTGTCCCGACCACCACGCCACCACGCCGCCGCACTTCACCTGCCACG
>JBHHZN010000256.1:0-3697 GCA_046758155.1 Acidobacteriota bacterium
AAGGGGCACCATCGTATCGCCGTGGCCGCCCATGACGAGTGCATGAACGTTCTCGACCGCCACGTCCAGCTCCTCGGCGATGAAGGCGCGGAACCGCGCCGAGTCCAGAACCCCGGCCATCCCGACGACCCGCTCGCGCGGGAACCCGCTGGCACGCAAGGCCACGTGGGCCATCGCATCCAGGGGGTTGCTGACTATCACCAAGATGCACCCCGGCGAGAAGCGGACGATCTGCTCGGTGACCTCCCGCACGATCGCCGAATTCTTCAGTAGCAGATCATCGCGGCTCATGCCCGGTTTTCGTGGCAGGCCCGCCGTGATGACGACGAGGTCGGAGTTCTCGGTCTCGTCGTACCTGTTGGAGCCGACGATCTTGCCATCGTAGCCTTCAACCGGCGCCGCTTCCCGCAGGTCCAGCGCCTTGCCCTGGGGGACGCCTTCGATGATGTCGACCAAGGCCACGTCGGCATAGCCCTTCTCGAGAATACGCTGGGCCGTCGTGGATCCGACATGCCCGGCCCCCACCACCGTGACTTTGAATCTCATCGCGAAGATCTCCTGAATCCGGCTAGATGCGGGATGTGATGCCCTCGGCGAACTGGGAGCACGAGATCTCCTTGGCTCCGGGCATCTGACGCGCAAGATCGTAGGTCACCGTCCCCGCGAGAATCGTCTTCTGCATCGCGTCGACAATCGCATCGGCCGCTTCCTGCCATCCCAGGTGCTCCAGCATCATCACGCCCGACAGGATGAGCGATCCCGGGTTGACCCTGTCCTGGCCGGTGTATTTCGGCGCGGAGCCATGCGTCGCCTCGAAAATCGCTATCTCGTCGTTCACATTCGCCCCCGGGGCCATACCGAGCCCACCGACCTGCGCGGCGGCGGCGTCCGAGAGATAGTCGCCGTTGAGGTTCGGCGTCGCCAGCACGCTGTACTCGTGGGGTCGCAGAAGAAGCTGCTGAAACATCATGTCGGCGATGCGATCCTTTATGACGATCTTCCCATCGGGGACCTCGCCCCCGAACTTGTCGTTCACCTGGACCTCGGTGATCGTCTGAGCGGCGAATTCTTTCTCCGCCACTTGATAACCCCAATCACGGAAGGCGCCCTCCGTATACTTCATGATGTTGCCCTTGTGCACCAAGGTGACGCTCGTCCTCTTGCGCTCGATGGCGTACCTGATGGCGCGCCGGACGAGGCGCTGAGACGCCTTTTGACTGATCGGCTTGAGTCCCAGCGCGGAATCGGCGGGAAGCTCATGGCCGAACTCCCTCACCATGGCGAGGATCTTCTTGGCCGCGTCCGATCCTTTCCGCCACTCGATCCCGGCGTACACGTCCTCCGTGTTCTCGCGAAAGATCACCATGTCCATCTGCTCGGGATGACGGACCGGGCTACCGACTCCACGGAAGTACCGCACCGGCCGAATGCAAGCGTACAGGTTCATCTCCCGGCGCATCGTAACATTGAGGCTGCGAAACCCCCCGCCCACGGGCGTCGTCAACGGCCCCTTGATCGACACGAGACAGAGCTTGATCGCCTCGAGGGTATCGCGCGGGAGCAGCTCGCCGTAGCGTGTCTTCGCCTTCTCGCCGGCGAACACCTCGAACCAGACGATCGATCGGCGGCCCGCGTAGGTCTTCTCGACGGCCTTGTCGAACACGCGCACCGCCGCGGCCCAGATGTCGGGTCCGACCCCGTCGCCCTGGATGAACGGGATGATCGGATGGTCCGGAACGACGAGCTTCTTCCCGGCGATCGTGATCAGCTCGCCGGTTGACGGAAGAGTGACCTTGTCGAACTTCACGCTACCGAGGGAAGTCACAGGTACTCCCGATCGAGGAGGATGGATAACAGCTTCGGGGTTTTTTCTCTGTTTGATGAATCTACCACCACGCGGAAGAGGGTGTCAATCCAGTGGCGACATCGGCGCGTCACGCCGGATCGACCCGCTGGAGGGCACGCGCACGGCCCCACGGCGCCTTGCGATCCGGCCGGGTCGGCGCCCCTCGAGCGATCCACCGAAGGCCCCGTGCAGAACACGATTTCCGGATCCTCTCGGGCCATGGGTTCGCCCTGCACGGCCAGCGATGTTAGAATGACGACTCCATCCGGAGACCATGAGTGACTGACAAGACAGAGGCAGGGGATCCCGTAGCGCCCGGTGGGCCCGAGGAGAATGTCGGCGAGCAGGCAGCCGCCGACGAGGATCTCGCGGACCTGCTGGCCTCCGGCCCCGACATGAGCCTCCCCTCCCGCGGCGACATCGTTCGAGGCAAGCTCGTTCAGATCACCGAGACGGACGCGCTGGTCGCTCTCGGAGGCAAGAGCGACGCCGTGATTGCCCGGGAAGAACTCCTCGGCAAGGATGGCGCGCCGGCCTTCAAGATCGGAGACACGATCGAGGCCCGCGTCGTCTCGACCGACGGTATTCTCAGGCTGTCGCGGCAAACCATCAGTTCCCTTATGAGCAAGGAAGAGGTCCGCGAGATGCTGGCCGAAGCGGCCAGGAAGAAGTTGCCCGTGCGAGGCCGCGTGACGGCAAGCGTCAAGGGCGGCTACGAGGTGATGGTCGGCGGGGTGCGCGGCTTCTGCCCCTTCTCGCAGATCGATCTCCGCCACCAGGAGGATCCCCTCCTGTATTTCAACAAGACGTTCGATTTCCAGGTCAAGGAGTTCAGGCCACGCAGGGGGAATCTGATCCTGTCGCGGCGCGTCCTGATCGAGAGGGAAGCGAAGAAGAAAGAAGCGGCGTTTCGCGCCTCGCTCACGGCCGGCAGCGTCCACGAAGGCAAGGTCGTTTCTCTTCAGGATTTCGGCGCGTTCGTGGATCTCGGGTCGGGTGTCCAGGGCCTAGTTCACGTCTCCGAGATCTCGCATGCCCGGGTGGAGCACCCCAAGGACGCCCTGAGCGTCGGCCAGCCGGTGCGCGTGCAGGTGCTCAAGCACGACAAGAAGAAGGGGAAGATCTCCCTGACGCTCAAGGCGCTCGAGGCCGATCCGTGGGACGGCATCGCCGACCTCTTTCACGTCGGACAGGTCCTGGCCTCGAAAGTGACCCGGGTGACGGAATTCGGTGCTTTCCTGGAGATCACGCCCGGCGTCGACGGCTTGCTGCACGTCAGCGAGATGCAAGGCCTGAGCAGCCCCGCATCCAGGCGAACCGGAGCCGAGAACCTCATTCAGCCTGGGCAGGAGCTGAAGGTCCAGGTGCTGAAGGTGGACGCGCGCCGGCGGCGCGTTTCCCTGGGTCTTGCCGACGAATCATCCATGCCGGGAGACATCGTCGAGATGTCTCGACTGCGTGTGAAGTCGATCGTCACGGGCAAGGTCGAACGCCTTGAAAAGTTCGGAGTTTTTCTGCGGATCGGTCCCGGCCGCATCGGCCTGATCCCCAATAATGAACTCCCCATGCCGCGCGGCGCCGATCGCGCGAAGCTGTTCCCGGTCGGCACCGAGCTGACGGCCGAGATCATCGAGGCCGACCCGGCCGGGCGCAAGATCCGTCTCTCGGTCAGCCGGGCACGGGACCGGGAAGAGCGCGAAGCCCTGCAACGGTACAAGCAGGACAAGACCAAGTCGGGCGGAAGCCTCTCGACACTCGCGGATGCTTTCGCCGCCTTCAGGAAGTCCAAGGAACCCGGCTGATATGGATTGACCTGTCAAGTGAGCTCGGAGTCCCCGGGTGCGGTCCGGT
>JBHHZN010000257.1:0-3687 GCA_046758155.1 Acidobacteriota bacterium
AGTCCGGACCCGGCCAGGGCGGGGCCCCCAAAGACGGTCGGGGCACGCCCTGTGCTTGGCAATCCTGTGGAGCCTGCCGACACGTGACTCACAGAGAAACTCAGCGACGACTCGGCCCATCACCAACCCCCCAACCCGCCTCCATTCCCTGTGAATCTGGTCGCGGGCTCCACCCACCCATTTCGGCGCGTCATGTTGGAGATGGACTCGCCAGATCGATAGCCTCAGTGCTCGTTCACCTCACTTCCAACCTGTGGGAGACGCGAACATGCGCAATCTAGCACGGATATTCACGTGGACCGCCGCCGTTGTCTTCGCGGCGGGCGGCATGTCCCAGGCCCTGTCGACGCCGGAGGAACAGTCGATATCAGCGCACAAGAGGATCGCGGCATCGGTGGTCATGATCCTGGCCCGTGGGGAGGAGAAACCGCAGGCTGCCGGATCCGTGATCTCCGCTGCCGCCGGGACCGGGTTTGCGATCGAACCAGGGTTGATCGTCACCAACTACCACGTCGTCGAGCACGCGTCCCGCGTGGATGTGGTCCTGCCCCGCGGCGAGCATGCGTCGTCCGTCCTCGTGGGCACCGCGCCCACGTTCGATATCGCGCTGCTTCGCGTTCCATTCGACGACAACTATCTCCCGCCCGTCGAGATGGGACGGTCAGATGAACTGGAAATCGGACAGCAGGTTCTGGCCATGGGCCACCCGTTCGGACTCCAGCACACCGTCACAAGCGGCATCGTCAGCGGCCTGAACCGAGAACTCCCCGGCCTTGAGATCGGACCGGCGCTCATCCAGATCGATGCGGCAGTCAATCCCGGGATGAGTGGCGGACCGGTCGTGGATTCCGACGGACACGTCGTCGGGGTCACGGTCGCCAAGGCCACCGAGGCGGAGGCCATCGGTTTTGCCATTCCCATCGGGGTGGTTCAGCACATTCTTCCCGATCTGAAGGCCATGGGACACGTCTTTCGGCCACAGATCGGTCTGACCGCCGCGGGCATCTCACAGGACCTCTCCCGGCTGCTCGATCTGCCCGCCGACGAGGGGATCCTGGTCCAGGAGATCGAACCGGATGGTGTGGCGGCCACCGCCGGCCTTCGTGCCGGGCACCGGCACGTCGAACTGGGCGGCGAGAGATTCATTCTCGGTGGCGACATGATCGTCGCCATGAACGGCATCCGCATCCGGCGACCCGGCGACTTCGTGCTTGCGATGCTCGGTACCCGGCCCGGGGAGGTCGTGTCGCTGGTCGTGGTGAATGACACGGGTAAGCGGTCGGTGAACATCGAGATCCCGAGCATGAAGCACTGACGAGAGCACGCATCATGAATTCCAGCGCTCACGACTCGCGGAACGGTTCGTTGCCATCGTCCATCGGATCCGCTCCCGGGCCTGAAGATGGGGCCGCCATCCCGTGGCGGACAAGTCTCGCGTTTCGCGTCTTCTCCGGTGTGGTCATCATCTTCCTGTGTGTACTGGCGATCTTCGTCCTGCTGGACGTACGGCACGAGATGTCGACGGCGACGTATCTCGGGGCCTCGCCGGCGCAGATTGCCATCATCCGCCGGGAGACGATCCTCCTTCATCTTGTCCACGGAATCCTGACCGCCGCGGTGCTGGGGATCGGCGTCTTCATTCTCACGCGTCGCCTCATCACGAGTCGAATCAGCGGCATCGTGCTCGCGGTGCACCATTTTCAGCTCGGAACCTGGAAGCCGATGCTCGCGCCAGGAGCGGGCGATGAGATCGACTGGCTGTCTCGAGTGTTCTGCGAGCTCGGGCCATACCTGGAAAGGACGTTCACATCATTCTTGGAGGCCGACCGCAAGGCTCTGGTCGCCAATCTCGGCGTGCAATACGCTGAACGCCTGATACCACCTGGTCGAAGGATCCTCACGCTGTCAAGAGAAATGATCTGCCGTGACCGGGATACCTGGGCCTGGCAGGAAGTCGAACGTTCGGCCTCGACCTTTCTCGCGCAGGTCGATCTTCTTGGGCGACCGGAACATCCTGCCATGTCACAAATCGTGACATGGCGCCGAGAAGGAGCGTCCTCACCCGGCCCATCGTCCGGAAACCCACAGACCGGAGTGGTTCCATCCTGACGGGTCCACGAGATCACAGGTTAGGGGATGGACCCCGGGCCGCGCCACCGGCTCACGGCCAACCGCTTCGACACCCCGTGCTCCACGTTCAGCGGAGACCGAACTTTCGCATCCGATAGAGCAGTGTCTGACGCGAGATTCCCAGGAATCTTGCCGCGCGGCTTCGATTGCCGCTAGCCCGTCTCAGAGATTCCTCCACAAGCCCTCGCTCGACCTCCTCGAGGACTATCCCTCCTGGCGGCAGGTCAAGGCGCAAGCCCCCATAGCGCGGGCCGCCGCTTCCCACGTTTTCCGGAAGGTCCGCGGGTGTGATGACGCCCGACGTGGAGAGAACGACGAGCCGCTCGATGATGTTCTCGAGTTCACGCACATTGCCTGGCCAGTCGTACTTCTCGAAGCGCTGGAACACGCCTCGATCGAGATCGGGCACCGGTCGGCCGTGACGCCGGCTATGTTTCGCGAGAAAATGCGCGACAAGCAGCGGAATATCCCCCTGCCGCTCACGCAGCGGTGGTGCCCTGAGCGGTACGACATTGAGCCGATACCACAGGTCGTCGCGAAACTCGCCGGCACGTGTCATCTTGCCCAGGTCACGGTGGGTGGCGGCCACGATACGCACGTCGACGGGAAGAGGTGACGACGCACCGATCTTGTCCACCTCCCCTTCCTGCAAGACGCGCAGCAGTTTCGGCTGGACGGCCTGGGGAAGCTCTCCGACCTCGTCGAGAAAAACCGTGCCGCCGGCCGCTGCCTCGAATTTTCCCGGCTTGTCCCGATCCGCGCCGGTGAACGCGCCGCGGCGATACCCGAAGAGCTCGGCCTCGATCAGGTGCTCCGGGATAGCTCCGCAGTTGACGACGATGAACGGGGCCTCGCGCCGGCGGGAATTGAGGTGTAGAGCCCTGGCGACGAGTTCCTTGCCCGTGCCACTCTCACCTTCAATCAACACGGCCGCATCCGTGTCCGCCGCCAGGTTGACCTGTTCGAGAAGCTTCTTCAGCGCGTCGGATGAGCCGACGATGTTGCTGAATGATGTCTGTTCCTGGATCCTGGCGCGCAGTCTTCGATTCTCGTCCCGGAGGCCGATGAACTCGCCCGCTTTTCGCACGGCCACGAGCAGGCGCTCCGTGGTGAATGGTTTCTCCACGAAATCGATCGCCCCGAGTTGCATCGCTCGCACGGCGCGCCCCACCTCGCCGTGCGCCGTGATCATGATGGCGAGCACGCCGGGATGGAGGATCTGAAGACGCTCGAGAAGTTGCAGCCCATCGATCCCCGGCATGACCAGGTCCGATATCACGAGCTGGTTGGGTTTCTCGTGCAGGACCTCGAGAGCCTGTTCACCAGATGACGCACACGACACCTCGAACCCGGCCTGCGTGAGTTGATACTCCACGACCCGTCGGATGTGGTCATCATCGTCCACCAGGAGGATCGACATCTCGGGAATCGCCGTCATGGCTTTTCCATCACGGGCGCCCGTGGCAAGACCAGGCGGAACACGCATCCTCGTCCAGCACCATCTTCCGCCGTCAGGTTGCCCCCGTGCGAATCCGCGATCTGCTTCGCCATGGCCAG
>JBHHZN010000258.1:0-3649 GCA_046758155.1 Acidobacteriota bacterium
CGTGCAGTACCGTGACGACCTCCATCGCATCTGGTGCGCCTGCCACAACGGTTTCTACGACCTGGCGGGGAGAGTCCTCGAGGGCCCCCCGCCGCGCCCCCTCGAGGAGTTCCAGGTGAACGTCGCCAACGGCGAGGTCGTCGTGTCACGATCATGACTCCCGACTCCGCCGGCGCGCCCGCCGGTATCCGCGACTGGTTCGAGGAACGACTCGGCCTTTCGGATCTCGTCGAACTGGGACGCCACAAGCACATCCCCCTGCATCGCCACACTGTCTGGTACTACCTGGGGGGGATGAGCCTGTTTCTGTTCACACTCCAGGTGGCCACCGGGATCCTCTTGCTCCTGTACTACCGGCCTTCCTCCAACGAGGCGTTCGAGAGCGTCCAGTTCATCATGACCCGGGTGCCGTTCGGCTGGCTCGTGCGCTCGATCCACTCGTGGTCCGCGAATCTCCTGATATTCGTGCTGTTTCTGCACATGTCCAGCGTCTATTTCATGAAGGCGTACCGCAGGCCGCGCGAGCTGACCTGGATGACGGGTGTGATCCTGTTGGGGCTCATGATGGGATTCGGGTTTTCGGGCTACCTTCTTCCCTGGAACACGCTCGCGTTCTTCGCGACCCAGGTGGGGACCCAGGTGGCCGGATCTCTCCCGTTGATCGGCGAGTTCGCGCTACGGTTCCTGCGTGGAGGCAACCAGGTGACGGGTGGCACCTTGACCCGTTTCTACGGGTTCCATGTGGCTGTCCTGCCGGCCGTGACAACGGTGGTCCTCGGACTGCATCTCTACCTGGTCCAGAAGCATGGAATGAGCGTTCCCCCCGGCACGGATGGACGGAAAACGATGCCGTTCCTGCCCAACTTCCTCCTGCGGGATCTGGTCGGGTGGTGCGCCGCGCTGGGCAGCCTCGCCGTCCTGGCGGCCCTGCTGCCGTGGGAGCTCGGCGAGAAGGCGGACCCGTTCGCCCCGGCTCCGGCAGGTATCCGCCCGGAATGGTACTTCGTCTGGATGTTCCAGCTGCTCAAGATGCTGCCCGGGCACCTGCTCGGCCTGGAAGGGGAACTGGTGGGCATTCTCACGGTCTGTCTGGTGGGTGTCCTCTGGCTTCTCGTTCCCTTTTTCGATGGGGACGGGGCACGCCACCGGTTGGTGAGCATCGGATTCACGATCCTGGGAGTCCTCGCGGCCCTCTTCATCACCGCGTTGACCCTGGTGGCGTACATCCCCACAGGATAAACGATGCATCGATGCCATCGAATCCCGGCGTGTCTCCTCCTCGGAATCTTCGCACTGGTCATGCCGATACGCGCCGAGACGGCGCAGGCGCGCACGCGCCCTCTCGGCCCGCTCGAGACCAGCTGCGTCGACTGCCACTCCCAGCTCGACGACGAGGCCCTCGAACCGGTCAAGAGGGCCGCGAACGACATCCATTTCGAGAAGGGCCTCTCGTGCCATGACTGCCATGGGGGGAACCCGGAGGCCGGCTTCGATGGCGACGTCTTCGCCGCGCACGACGAGGACGCCGGCTTCACCGGCAAGCCGGCCCGTCTCGAGATCCCGCTCTTCTGCGCGCGGTGTCACACCGACTCATCCTACATGAAGCGATTCAATCCACTCGATCGGGTGGACCAGTACACCGAGTACAGAACATCGACGCACGGGCGGCGCAACGCCGCGGGCGACGAGAAGGTGGCGACCTGCGTCGACTGTCACGGTAACCACGGGATCCTCGCGGTGAGCGACCCTCGCTCAATGGTCTATCCGACCAACCTGGCCGAAACCTGCGCCCGGTGCCACGCTCTCAACGACCTGATGCAGCAATACGGCCTGCGATCAACCCCGTACAGGAAATACCGCAGCAGCGTCCATGCCCAAGCTCTTTACAACGGGAACGACCTCAGCGCTCCGACCTGTAACGATTGCCACGGGAACCATGGCGCCGTGCCGCCGGGGGTCGACAGCGTGGGCAATGTCTGCGCCAGTTGCCACGGCAGAGAAGCGTCCTTGTTTCGCGATGCCGAGACGAAGCGGAACCTCGATCTGAAGGCCTGCATTCGGTGTCTCGTCTGCCATGAAAGCCATGCCATCGTGCGCCCGACGGAGGAGATGCTGGGGACCGGCCCGCAGTCGACTTGCATCGGGTGCCACATCGAAGGAGAGGCCGGCTACACGGCCGCCGTGAAGATGCAGCAACTGCTCGAGAGCTTGGTGGCTCGCCTGAAGGAAGCCCGGCAACTGCTCAGCGAGGCGGAGCGGGCGGGCGTGGAAACCGGACCCGACCAGTTCGCCCTGCACAAGGCGCAGGACAGCCTCATCGAGGCGAGGGTCCTGGTTCACGGGTTCGACTTGGAACGATTCTCCAAGGTGGCCATGGCGGGGATCAGGTCAGCCGACGAGGGCATCGCCGCCGGGCATCGTGCCTTCGCGGAGCTACGCTACCGCCGTCTGGGCCTGGGTCTTTCCCTCATCGTCGTCCTCGCGGTGATCCTGGCGCTGCTGATGACGATCCGCCGGATCGAGGCGTAGTCGGGACCGCCGGCACCCGCGCTGAAACCGCCGGCCTCTCACCGCCGCTGGTTTCCCACCGCTTTTCCCCCGCTGTCGCGGCCGGGCGCAACCGGCCCCCGACCGGTAGACATTCCCGACTCACCGCGCCGGCGGGATACTTTCCCGTGATCCGGACCGTCCGGCCGGCTGTCCGCGATTCGCCGCTCTAGAGGGATTCCGTCCTTCCTCCGGCGACGTGCTGGCCGGGCCGGTAGGCGCACCACGGATCGCTGCCGAGGTAGTCGCCCGTCAGGGCGAAGGCGCGCGAGCGGGAGCCGCCGCATATCCTGTTGAACTCGCAGCGCCCGCAGATGCCGTGGAAGGTCTCGGGCCGGCGGAGCTTCCGGAACAGCTCCGAGTCGCGGTAGATCGACGCCAGGCCTTGTCGCCGCACGTCTCCGGCGGGCAGCGGAAGAAAACCGCTGGGGAAGACCTCGCCGGTATGCGACACGAAGAGGAACCCGTTGCCGGCGTTGACTCCCCGGGAGGCGCGCCCGATCGTATGGCCGGGGCCTTCGGTCCGCACGAGCTGCGCCGGCAGGTCCTGATCCCCCACGCGGCTCCCGGCCGCACGGCCGGTGGCTTCCCACTCGCGGCAGACCACGTAGCGGCGGAAATGAGGGGCCTCGGTCACCTTCACCAGAAAATCGGCCTCTTTCTGCGCCTTGTAGAGAACCTCGAAGGCCTCCTCGCACTGCCCGGCCGTGAGCCCTTCCAGACCACAGCCACGCCCCATCGGAACCAGGAAGAAGACCTCCCAGAACACGATGTCCAGGTCGTTGACGAGCTCGACCATCGGCTCGAGGTATGGGAGGGATTCCGCGCAGAGCGTCGTGTTGACCTGCAATGGCAGCCGGTGCTCGTGGGCCCAGGAGACGGCCCGCATGGTCCGGTCGAAGGCCCCGGGCACGCCACGGAAGGCGTCATGCTTCTCGGCCGTGGGAAAATCGATGCTGAGCGCCATCTGGCGCAACCCGGCGGCCTTCAATCGCGTGATCACGCTCTCGGTGAGACGGTCGGTCGCGGCCGGGATGGTCGCCATCCGGAGTCCCTGCTCGGCGCCGTACTCGATGAGGTGGTAAAGATCTTCTCTCTTGAG
>JBHHZN010000259.1:0-3643 GCA_046758155.1 Acidobacteriota bacterium
TATCCGTGGTGAACTTCGCGAACGCTCTGACCGAGGCGGGAATCCCTCCCGGGGTTCTCAATGTCGTCACCGGCAGCGGTACCGCCGTGGGCAGCCCCTTGCTGGCCAGCCCCGATGTCCAGCTCATCTCCTTCACCGGATCGACCGAGGTGGGCCGCTCGATCGCGGTCGCCTGCGCAGAGACTTACAAGAGATGTTCCCTGGAAATGGGGGGCAAGAACGCGATGATCGTCCTCGATGATGCCGACCTGGACCTGGCGGTCGAGGCGGCAACCTGGGGGGCGTTTGGAACCACGGGGCAGCGGTGCACGGCGACCAGCCGTGCCATCGTCCAGCGCGAGGTGGCCGGGGAGTTCGTCGAACGCCTGGTCGCGCGGGCCCAAGCGCTGAAGGTGGGCGATGGCCTGAATGAGAGCGTCGACATGGGGCCGTGCATCAACGAGTCTCAACGCAAGACGGTGGAGTCGTACATCGCGGTCGGAGTGCAAGAAGGCGCCCGCCTGATGACGGGAGGACATCGGCTCGGTGGTGGCGCCCACGCCAAGGGTTTTTTCTTCGAACCGACCGTTTTCACCGACGTCGAGAGATCCATGCGCATCGCGCGCGAGGAGATCTTCGGGCCCGTTCTGTCGATCATCCCGGTCGATGATCTCGATGAGGCGATCCGTGTGGCCAACGATGTCGAGTACGGGCTCTCGGGAGCTGTTTTCACGAAAGATCTCCAGCGGGCCTTTCATGCGATGCGCGAAATCGAGGTCGGCATTTTTTACATCAACTCCTCGACCATCGGCGCGGAGGTCCAGCTGCCGTTCGGAGGGGTCAAGCGTACCGGCAACGGCCACCGGGAAGCCGGCCGGACGGTCCTCGATATTTTCACGGAGTGGAAGGCGGTTTACATCGATTTCAGCGGCCGCCTCCAGAAGGCACAGATCGACAGGACCGACTGAAACCAGCACGGAGCCGTCATGGTCGTCGGGGTACCCGCGGAGATCAAGAAGGATGAGAGCCGGGTCAGTCTCGTTCCGGCCGGCGCCAGAGCCCTGCGCGAGAGCGGGCACCGGGTTCTCGTCGAGCGATCGGCCGGGGAGGGGAGCGGCATCGGCGACGACCAGTATGCCGCCGCCGGCGCCGAGATCGTCGACACGCAGGAGGTGTTCGCTCGCGCCGAGCTGATCGTCAAGGTCAAGGAGCCGCAGGCGGTCGAATGGAGGAGATTCCGGGAGAACCAGATCCTCTTCACCTACCTCCACCTCGCGCCCCTGCCCGACCTCACACGTGCATTGATGTCCTCGGGGATCACGGCGATCGCCTACGAAACGATGGCCCGTGACGATGGTTCCCTCCCGCTGCTCACCCCGATGAGCGAGGTGGCCGGGAGGATGTCCGCGATGGTGGGAGCGTTTTACCTGCAAGAGGTGACCGGCGGCAGGGGCATCCTTCTCCCGGGAGTTCCCGGCGTTCCTCCCGGTGACGTGGTCATCATCGGAGGGGGAGTCGTCGGCACCAATGCCGCCAAGGTGGCCCTCGGCATGGGCGCCAGGGTGCTTGTCCTCGAGGCTTCGGCGGATCGCATGCAGTACCTCGATGATATCTTCCAGGGGAGAGTCATCACGCTGGCATCCAACAGAATGCACATGACCGATGCCATCCGCCGGGCTGATATCTGCATCGGCGCCATCCTGGTCACCGGCGCTCGCGCGCCACATTTGATCACGCGGGACATGATCGCCGAGATGAAAACAGGCTCGGTGATCGTCGATGTGGCGGTGGACCAGGGCGGCTGTGCGGAGACGACGCGTCCCACCACGCATTCCGATCCGATCTACGAGGTCGATGGGGTGATTCATTACGCCGTGGCGAACATGCCGGCGGCCGTGCCCCGCACGTCCACATTCGCGCTCACCAACGCGACCCTGCCCTTCATCCTGCGGCTTGCCGACAGGGGCCTCCGCCAGGCCATCGCGGAGGATACGGTCCTGCGCCGCGGAGTCAACATCCACCAAGGGCAGGTCGTGCACCGGGCCGTGGCCGATTCCCAGGGTCTGCCCTGCAAGGAACTCTCCTGAGCCGGAGTTTGAAGGGCTCCATCCACTGAAAGCCCCTCCCGGTCCGGCATGCGCTCGTGCTCGTCGGATCGGATGACCAGCGACCCGCCGCTTCGTGACCCTCGCCCGGGCCGCGCCGACATCCCGGTCGAGGAGGAATACGTGAAAAAGGGGGGCCAAACGGCATGATTCGCTGTAATAAGAGAGAAGGGATAGGACACTCAGAAAACGGCGGTCGAGCGCCGTCGGAGCGTGTATGGTCGATAGGTACGATAGTTACACTTCACCGCTTCTGCGGAGATCACCGTGGGGACCGCTGGCTCTGGTTCTCGGCTGCGTGCTCATCACGGCGCCCGTCCTGGCCCAGACGGCCGGCGACAGTCGAATCCAGCAGCGTGTCACGATGCGTCTGGCCGGACAGGTCTCGTTGCATCCGGAGAATCTGCGGATCGAGGTCATCAACAGGGTCGTTCACCTCACCGGCAGTGTCGCGAGCACGGGGGAACGCGACCGCATGGGGTTGCTTGCCAGCGGCATCGTCGGCGTCAGCGGCGTTATCAACGATCTGGTGGTCCGGCCGTCATCCCGCCCGCCTCAGGCGATCCGCCAGGAGATCATGGACACATTGCGGCGCCATCCCCGGTTCAGGCGTCACCCGATCCAGGTGACGATCACCGGCAACGGAGTCGTGCGTCTGGAAGGTGAGGTCGAGAGGGGAGTGGACAAGCTCGACGCGGGGCATCTCGCCGCCGATGTGGACGGGGTCGTCGCGGTGGAGAACAACCTGCGGGTCCGCTCGGAAGGGTCGATGAAGCCCGCCAGAATCCTCCAGCGAGTCCGTAGTATTCTCACCAATCCGCTGTCTTTCGGCGTGATCCGGAACCTCACGGTGGAGATCGACCAGCGGGGCAGGATCCGGTTGCGAGGACTCGCCATGCTGCCGGCCGACCGGCAGCAAGCCGAGCGGCTCGCCCTGACGGTGCCGGGAGTGGTCGGCGTGATCAACGAGATCGTCGTTCTGGGTTCCTAGCAGGGGACAGGACTGTCCAATTCTCTAGACAGGCCGGGAAAACCGTCCGCGGCGGGCCCAGCGGGAGACACCCCTCCCCGCCGGACGCCGTAAGGCCTTGCAGCCGGGGAGTTAGTTGGAATAGCCGCGACTCATCTCTTTGTTATCGTGGCTGTCCCGGACGATGAAGTGATCTGGCATCGAGATTGCTTCACGGGATCGTCGGCGGGCCCCATCATTGCTGCGATGGGGATGTGGACACTCGAATCTCCGGCACAGAGAAGCGAGGTGCGGATTGATTCCAGGTCGAAAGATCGATTCAGACAAGAGAACGAGTCCCTCCCTTCCTTCGACCTCCCTCGAGGGAAGGATGAAGGACCCGCAGTCGGCCGCGCTCAACGAGGGAGCGTCTTCGACCGAGTCGAGTGGTGAATCGCTCGAGCGCTATCTGCGCGAGGTCTCCCGCTGGGGGCTGCTGACCGCCGATGCCGAGAAGGACCTCGCGCGACGGACGGCGCGGGGGGACGCGGATGCCCTGGAGGACCTGATAAACAGGAACCTCAGGCTCGTCGTGTCCTGGGTCAAGAGG
>JBHHZN010000260.1:0-3622 GCA_046758155.1 Acidobacteriota bacterium
TCACCCGGCCGGACGGCGATCTCGAGGTAAATCGAAGAACACCCCGCCGGCGCCGCCGCCGGCGTGAACGATGCCGGGAACCCGGCCCGGTAAAACACGAAATCGCGGTCGGGAAAATAAACCCAGTGTTTATCCGGGTGGATCACGCGGTCGATGCCGAGATTGATGTTCACGACCGCGACGTGCCGCAGGCGCCGCGCGGCGGCGATCAGATCCTCCGGCATTCCGGTGGTCATCGCGAGCAGCCTGGGCAACGGGATGGTCGAGATAAGGTGATCGTAGTCGACCTCCTCGCCCGAGCCCAGGGTCACCGCCCGGCGGACGGCGTCCACGCCGGTGATCTCGGTGCGGTAATGGATACCATCGATCCGGGCCGCAAGCGCCTCCGGCAGGATCCGGATCCCCCCCTGCTTCGGGTAGAGGAAGGAGGGGTTATAGCCGAACGCTTTGCGGGAGTTCCCCAGGGCACCGTCCACCACCTCCCGCACCGTGGGACGCGGGATGGACCACGAGACCCAGTCGCAGGTGATCTCCTCCAGGTCGGTCAACCAGAGCTTCTCGTTGTAAGGAAACATGAAATGCTCGGCGATGCCGGCGCCGAACGTCCTCAGCACCCATTGCTTGAACGAGAGGTCCGCGATCTCGTCCGCGGCGACCTCGCCCGCGCGGATCGCCTCCACGAAACCCGTCAAGCACTCCGACACCACCCACGCGGGCAGCCCGTGCGTGTTGACCTGGAAGGGATACGGCGTGAAGGTTCCATGCGAGTAGACGAACGAGCGGCGATCGATCCGCACGAATCGCTCCGGTGCGATGATGTTCTCGACGAGAGCCTTGATCTCCGGCCTGCGCAGGTGGAGAAGATGCCCCGTCAGGTCGAAGGTGAAACCGTCCGATTCAACCGAGCGACAGAGGCCGCCGGGCGAGTCCTCCTTGTCGAACACGACGACCTGCTCGTTCTCCTGCAGGTGGTAGGCCGCCGACAGGCCCGCCAGGCCCGCCCCGGCGATCACGATCACCGCCGCCTCCACAAGGCCAGGTTCTGCCGCGCGACCTGGACCGCGATCTGCTCGCGCTGTTGCAGCGCCCGGATCTCCTCCGGGGACAGTTGCCGGGGCACCGGCGATTGGGCCGTATCGCGCCCCTTGCCGGCGCGCGCCAGCACCCAGCCCACCAGGGCCAGGGCCCCCGCGCACCCGCTCACGAGAAGAATCGACCCCGCCCGGTGCAGTTCGAGGTTGACCAGGGCGAGTCCGCCCAGCACGACCCCGGCGCCCCACGTCAGACCGACGACGGCCGGGACCTTGAGGCCGAGCTTCTCGAGCCGGAGGGCGAAATGATCCGGGCTCCCCCGGAACGGATTCCGCCCGCGGGCCACGCGCAGCGTCATGACGTACAGCGTGTCGAAGATCGGGACCGCCAGGATCAACAGCGGCGTGAGGTAGCCGATCGGGTTGACGTGATCGTACTTGCCGATCATCGCCAGGGACCCGAGCATCATCCCGATGAACAGGCTGCCGGTATCGCCCATGAAGATCGACGCAGGGTGGGCATTGTAGCAAAGGAACCCCAGCAGGCTTCCGATCAGCGTCGCCGTGATCAACGTGATGGAGGCCTGCTGGTTGAGCAGCGAGACCACCAGGAGGAACACTCCGGCGAGTATCGCCGTCCCCGTGGCCAGACCGTCCATGACGTCGATGATGTTGAACGCGTTCGTCAGCCCGATGATCCAGATCACCGTCAGCAGCGTGTTGCACCAGGGCGACAAGGCGCCGATCTGGATCGCGATACCACTCTTGATCAGGATGAGCGTCGCGAACCCCTGTCCCAGGAACTTGGGCCAGACACCGAGCACACCGAAATCGTCGATGAGGCCCAGCAGGACCAGGACCGAGCCCGCCAGCAACAGTCCGAGCACGCGCCGGTCGAAATCGAAGGCGAGGCCCATGGTGAGGATGAACGAGGCGTACACGGCCAGCCCCCCCAGGTACGGCGTCGGCCGCCGGTGTCGCTTGAGGTCGCCGCCGGGCTTATCCACGATCCCGAAGCGCACCGCGGCCCGCGCGGCCAGCGGCGTGCCGGCGAGCGCGAACACCAGCGCCGTGAAGAAGCACAGGAGCGCGGCGTAGGGCAACGGGATCAGGGTGGTCAATTCACGGCACCTAGATGAGCGCTTCGGGCGCCATGCGGGATTGCATGACGCGACGTTTTCTCAGCGCGCGTCCGAACAGCGACCTGTGGCCCCAGACGAGCCGGATGGTGCGCGGGGAGAAGACCAGCAGGTAGGTCCACAAGACAACGTCCCAGGCGAGTATGAACGGAAGGTTCACGACGAACGAACCAACCGTCTCGTTCTTGAGCATGGCCAGGTATCGGTTCTTGATGATGTGCGCCTGGATGCGCGGTGGGCGGCGGATCATCTCGTGCCGGCGCGCGCGGCGATCGGGTGCCCCTACCTGGGTTCCACCCCGGAAATGCCGCGCCAGCGCCGACGGCTGGTAGTAGCAGCGCCAGGCCATCCTTCGAGCCCTCCACCCCACGTCGAGATCCTCACCGAAGGCGAAAAAGTCCTCGTCGAAAAACTCGCCGTCGACCGACACGCTCTCGATCAACTCGCGCTTGTACAGCGCCACCGCGCCGCACACCGAGAAGACCTCGTCGGGCCGATCGAACTGCCCGTGGTCGGGCTCGCCGTAGCCGCGCTCCTTGATCCGGCGACTACGCGTCAGGAGCTGGCCGACGGTGTCCAGGGTACAACCGTCGAATCGATGAACCTTGCCCGCCACCATGCCGATCCGCGCGTCGAGTCGAAACGGCTTCAGCGCCTCCTCAATATAGGTCCGGCACAAGATGGCGTCAGCATTGAGGAAGAGAATATAGGCGCCCCCGGCCCTTTTCAACCCGGCGTTGTTTCCGGCACAAAAGCCAATGTTTTCAGTGTTTTCCACAAGAATCGCCTCCGGGAACGACTCCCTCACGAACCGCGCCGACCCGTCGCTCGACCCGTTGTCCACGACGATCAGCTCGACGCGCGGATGCGACTGCCGCCGGACCGACTCGAGGCATCGCGGCAGGAATTCCATCGAGTTCCACGACAGGACGATCACCGAGACCAGATCGATGCCCTTCATGCCTTCGCCACCGCCCTCACCACCCCGCCCAGCGCCTCCCGGTAGATCTCCAGGGTGCGCTGGGCCGTCGTATGCCAGCTGAAACCGGCGGCCCGGCGAAGCCCGTCGTGGATGAGCCGCCTCCGGAGGGCCTCATCGGTCAGGATCGACCACAACCCCTCGGCTATCGCCTCGGTCGCGAGCGGATCGACCAGCAGGGCCGACTTCCCCGCAACCTCCGGGAAACAGGACGTCGTCGAGGCCAGCACCGGCGTCCCGCACGCCATCGCCTCGAGGACCGGCAGGCCGAATCCCTCGTACAGGCTCGGATAGACCACGGCCCTCGCGGCGCTGTACAGGGCGGGCAGATCGGCCGCATCGACATAGCCGGCGAGGCGCACCACGCGCGCCAGATCTCTCCGGCGGATCTCGTCCTCGACAGGCGGCGAGGGGGGCTCGCCGGTGCCGGCCAGCACAAGGGTGTCATGCGGTGCGTGCGCGCTGACCACCCC
>JBHHZN010000261.1:0-3547 GCA_046758155.1 Acidobacteriota bacterium
GGCCAACACGATCGCGGAGATGGTGCGATTCAACCTGCCGGATGATTACTGGAATACCTACTCCGAAAGGGTTCGGGCACTGGATCTCGATCACGTTTCCAGAACCTCCAGGACCCTCGTCCATCCCGACAAGCTCGTGTGGGTCGTGGTCGGAGACCGCGAGAAGATCGAGGCCGGCATCAAGGAGCTGGCGCTGGGGGACGTGAAGCTGATGGATCCGGATGGCAACATCCTGGAAAAAGGCGAGAGGATGGCCGCGGACTGACCCGCGTTCGTGCGGGTTATCTCTTGGAACCGTACCCGCCCCGGCGTCACGCCGGGGCGGGTTTTTTCCAGGGCTCACCTTCCCGAGAAGACGTCCGGCCGGCGCAGAATCCGCGCTTCGGCGGCGGCGCGGGCGGGCCGTATCGCCTGATCGTCATCCGGTGGAGAACCGGGCGTAACGCCCGGCAAGCAGCGGTAGGACAAGGAGGTTCAAGATCATCGAGGTCAGCAAACCGCCCAGGATGACGGCGGCCATGGGCTCCTCGATCTCGCGGCCCGGTGCGCGCAATCCGACCGCCAGCGGCGGAAGGCCCAGGTGCCCCCCGCACGGTCTCACGCCTGAGGGGAGGATGCGCATCGCCGGGGCAAACCTGCATCCCGCGAGAGCGGATCCGGCCCCCGGCCTGCTCGGCGGCGCGATCCACGCGCTATTTCGCCTGGACGGGCTCGAGCGCCCTCGCGGACATCGGGTGGTCTCTCCGGGGCTCCCGGCGGAATCCGGCACGGCGCGAGGCCGAGGCCGATAGTCGGTCCTGTATCGGGTCCTTCATCCCGGCGGCCGTTTGACTTGCATCGCGCCGAAATAAAGATTTGACTCCGGATGGAGGCAACGGAGAGGGGATGGGATCGGTGCCCCGCAAAATGAAAACCGGTGCGCTGGTCGGCATGGTCCCGAAGGATCGCGCCGACAGGCATCTCGTTCACAACCTTCACACACTGGGACTCCAGGCCGGAGCGAGCGCCGAGGACGTCGCGGTGGCTTACTTCACGCGCCGGCGGGCTCTCGAGGAGAGCGACTCCGTCGAGGCGGAGCAGAAGCTCTCCGAGCTCGAGCATGCGTTCCGGATCATCAAGTCACGCTACAAGTCTTACCGGCACGAAGTCGTGCGCCGGCGGGTGAATCGCTCTCTGGTCGCCTGCGTGTTGATCCTCCTGGTGCTGTCGGTCATCTCCTGGCTTCAGGTGGGCGACCGACTGCGAGCCCGGTTCACGTCCTTCCGGCCGGGGGACCACCTGTCGCTGATGAACGAGCAGAAGCTTTACGGGGAAGTAGTCGGTTACGACGAGCATCATCGCTTCCTCACCGGTGTGAGAGACCCCGCCTACGAGGTCCGGCTCAACGGACTCGATACCCCCATCTGGATCTCGGCCACGGCGGCGCACAAGGCCTTCAGAAAGCGCTGAACGCTCCGGCGGCATCAACCCGCGAGACGGAGGGTCGATCGGGAGCCGGGCATCCGGACTCGGGTGAATCTTCCGCCGGGCGGTAGTAGCGTGCGAGCTCGGTGCACACCCGCACCGCCTCCCGTGTCCTGCCGGCCAGGCGGCAGACCCGCGCCTGCAGGGCGAGGACATCACGCGAGAGGCTCGCCCCCAGGTTGCCCTGAGCGCGCAAGGCGCCCAGGCGCCTGTGGGCTTCATCGAATCGACCGAGCGCCGCGAGAGACCGGCAGCTTCGGTAAACCGCTTCCCGGTCGTACGGCCCCGGCCCCTCGGCGATCAGCTCCTCCCATGCCGCCAGGGCGGCGGCATGCCAGTCGTGATCCTGGAGGCTCGACGCCCGGTCGAAACGCGCCGTGCGGTCGCCGCAACGCGCGAGGATCACCGAGCGGACGCTCGACAGCGCCTGGGCCTCGAACTGGTCGGGCGTCAGCCCCGTCAGGCTCTCCAGACATCCCGGCCATGTGCCTTCCGTGATCAGGCATCGCACGAGCCGTGGGAGGCCGTTCTCGCCGATGAGTTTCTCCAGCTGTCTGACGGCGTAACCGTCGATGCCGTAATCGATCGTGGAGTGTCGGGTGGTCCTGAGTCTGGCGGCGAGCATGGTAACGGGGCGGAGTCGGGTCACCGAGATCGCCCGGTCGAGGCGGCTGTCGGATTCTCCTGCCACGCGCACCGCGATCCCTTCCCGCAGCCACACGGGCAAGCGAGCGTAGGTGGGGCCCATGCCGGCCGACATCACCGCGTGGGTCATTTCATGGATCAGGAGCGAGGTGAAATCCACGCGCCGGGACAGGATCGGCTCCAGGCGGAGCTCGATCACCGGCGGTGTTCCCTCGGACCCCTGAAGGGTCCTTCCGACGAACCGGCCGTTGCGCGTGAAAGGCGAGTCATCATCCACGAGGCGAATGCGTGGTCGCGCGGGTCGCCTCGACAACCCGAGGGCGGCCGTCGCCTTTCGCTCCGCCTCGCGCAGGTCACGGCGGATGTGAAGGAGGAGATCGGTGAACCGCGGATCACCAGTGAAGCGGCCTCGATACGGTAGGAGGGACTCCGATCTGCGGGGACCGATCGTGTGGCGGGGCATGAGACCAGATGCCAGATGGATACCCAGTCCGAGAACGACGGCGGCCATCATCCAGGTCACGAGACGTCTGACCGAGGCCAGGGAGGGCCGACGCATCATTTTCCCGCCTCCTGCCGGGCCTGCTGCCGTCTCCTGAGTCGGTAACGAAAACGAGAACGGGACATGCCGAGAAGGCGCGCCGCTTGAGCGATGTTGCCGCCGCTGCGCTCGAGCGCCTGGTCCAGGGCACTCGACTCCAGATCCTCGAAATCGATCCCCTCGGGTGGCAAGGTGAAGGTCCTGTGCCCGGGGGTTGGCGGCGGTGTCGGATGGCCGGTCGCGCGCCGTGATATCCCCGGGAAATGGCAAGGAAGGATCTGAGGCCCCTCGGCGAGCACCACCGCATGCTCCATGAGATTGCGCAATTGGCGTGCGTTGCCCGGCCAGTCGTACGATCGCAGCAGATGCAACGTGTCGGCGGCCAGGGTACGCGGCATGGCACCGTACTTCACCGCGAGGCGTTCGAGGAAGTGCTCGGCGAGGCGGTCGATGTCCTCCGGCCGCTCACGCAGGGGAGGCACCGCGAGCTGGAAGGCCGTCAGCCGGAAGTAAAGATCGGAGCGGAATCGTCCCTGCTTCATGGCCGCCTCCAGGTCCGCGTTGGTCGATGCGACGATCCGTACGTTCACGTGGCGGCTGCGCGTTCCCCCGAGTCTGCGGATCGTCTTCTCTTCGATGGCGGCCAGCAAGTTGCCCTGGATCTCCGGATCGAGATGGCCGATTTCATCGAGATAGAGTGTGCCTCCCTCCGCGGCCTCGAACAGTCCTTTGCGAGATGTCTTGGCGTCCGTGAAAGCACCTCTTTCGTGGCCGAACAGCTCCGACTCGATCAGGCTCGGCTGCAAGCCCGCGCAGTTGACCTCGATGAAGGGAGCATCAGGGCTCGCAACCAGGCGATGAAAATACCGGATGATCAAGCTCTTGCCGGTTCCCGTT
>JBHHZN010000262.1:0-3503 GCA_046758155.1 Acidobacteriota bacterium
AGGCCGGTTGGGCATCGCCCGGGGCGGGCTGCTGGCCATCGGCCTCCGGCTCGCCGTCCAGCTTTTCGGGCTCTTCGGCATAGGCGGTGAACGGGGTGGCGAAGACGCTGCCTGCCGCGCCGCGCAGGCGCGGGTTCGCCTCGTTGCCGATCCACATCGCCTGCAGGTCCTCCTCCCGGATGTCGGGAATACGGATGATGCGCGGCGTCAAGGTGAGGATCAGGTCGGTCTCGCGCCTCGTGCTGGTCGAGCTGGAGAATATCTTCCCCAGCACGGGTGTATCCATCAATCCCGGGAAGCCCGTCTTGCCCGCAGTGCTGTTGTTGTTGATCAGACCCGCCAGGAGGCTCGACTCACCGTCCTTCAGGCGGATGACCGTGTTGATCTGCCTCGTGTTGATGGTCGGCTGGCTGATCCCCTGGCCGGCGTTGATCGTATCGCCCAGAGCGCTGACCTCCACGTTGAGCTTGAGGGAGACCTCCTTATTATGGTGCACCCTCGGCTCGATCTCAATGACAATGCCGACTTCCTGGTACGTGAACGAGGTGATGGGCAAGACGCCTCCGCCGACCGATGTCGTCGTGTTGAAGGTCGTCGTGGGGATCGGCACCGAGTCGCCGATGTGCAGGTTGGCGGTCTCTCCTTCGGTGACCCGCAACTGCGGCTTGGCGAGAACGCGCGTGCCGCTGTCGGATTTCAGGAAATCGATGGTGACCTGGGGGATGGGCCCGAGGCTGTAGAGTCCTATCTGGTTCAGCAGGCCCAGGTTGTTCAGCGGCACCCGGTCCGGCCCCGTGAACTGGATCGCGTACTGGCGCGGCGTTATGCCGATGCCCACCGTCTTGCTGACGGTCCGGTTGACCTCCATCAGCTCGACGTCCACGATCAGCTCCGCCTTGGCTTTGTCGTTCGCCTCGATGAGCTTGCGGGCGATGGCGACCTTGTTGGGCGTGTCGCGGATCGTGATGGCGTTCAATTGCGTGTTCTGGACCACCTTGCGCGCGTCCAGCATCGTGCGCAGCAGCGACTGAACGTCTTTGACGTCCGCGTTGGAGAGATAAAACGTCTGGATGACCTCATCGGCGTACTCACGCCGCTTCTGCTGGTTGTCCTCGGCGATCAAGATGGTGTTCTCGTCGAGGACCTTGAAGAAATGCTTGTTGGTCAGCATGAGGGTATCCATCGCCTTCTCGAACGGCACGTTCGTCAGCTCGATGGTTATCTTCTTGTCCAGCTTGAGCTGGGGGTCGTACAGGAAGTTGATGCCGGTGGCCTTGGACAGGACGTCGTAGATCTTGCCGATCTCGGCATCGCGGAACTGCAGGATCACCGGGATGTTCGACCGCGGATCCAGAAGCGGCGCGCCGGTGGATTTGGCCACCTTCTCCTTCAGGCGCTCCATCTCGGTCTGGTCTGCCTGCGCGCGTTTCTCCTGCCATTCCTTCAACGCCGTTTCCAGCTCGGTCTGAGCGTAGCTGTTGGAGGGATCCAGAATGACCACCTGCTGGAGCTCGCCGATGGCGAGCTCCAGCCTCTCGTTCACGAGGTAGCGCTTGGCCTTCTGGAAGTGCGCCTGCGACGCCGCGAACTTCGTGCGCGTCAGCCCGATCTTCCAGCGTTCGTTTTCGGGATGCTGGGCGAAGAGCCTGGCGTAGATCAGGACGGCCTTGTCGTACTCGCCGGCTCGCTCTGCGCGCAGCGCCGTTTTCAGGATCCTGTGCGTCGCGCACCCGACCAGGCAGACACACAGAACGCCCATCGTCAGCGCCGCCAGTCCCGCGCGCTTTCCTACGCCCCATGCTGCCACTCGCTCACCTCCTCTCTCTCTCAGGATCCCAGGTGAATTCGCTTCTTCTTGTCCTTGTATTCAGGATCGGCATATCCGATATCGGTCCACTCGACACCGATGTTCAGGACCTTGAACTTTTCCATGAAAACCTGGCCTTCCTTCACCAGGATCGGCTTCTCCCCGTCGAGAAGGACGCCGATCTTGCTCGAGGCGGGGCCGAGAACTCCCATGAACTTGAAAGGGATAGGCGGAGGCGGCGCCTTGCCCGGCTTGGCGGGCTGGCGGGGCTCGACCGGCGGCTTCTGCCGCTCCGCGGCCTCCTTCGCCCTGCGGGCGGCCTCCTCGGCCGCCCGGCGCCGCGCCTCCTCCAGCGCCTTTCGGCGCCGCGCCTCCTCCTCGGCGTTGCGCAGAGCGTCCTGGGCGGCAAGTCTCTGCCGCTCGATCTCGTTCGGGTCGGGAGGCGGGGGGGGAGGAGGCTTGTGAACCCCGTACTGGAACAGGTTTCGCGCGGTCCGGGTTCCGGCCTTCTGCCCTCCCACGAGACCCGGATTGACGGTGTTGATCTCCTTCAACTGATTCTCCAGGCCCGCCGCGTCGATCACCGGGAGGGAATCCGGACCGGATGGGCTCTCGCCGAAACTGAACCCTCCATATCGCAGGTAGATCAGAAGCACCACGACCATGGCGCCCAGGAGCAGCCATTGCCGGCGGTTATCGTTCACCATGCACCTCTCATCCGCGCTGCGCCTGCTGGATGGGCCTGTCGGGAGCGTCGGGGTCCACGAAATAGGTGGAAAGCAGGATGGTGAGGCTCAAGACGACACCGCCCTCCTTGGAGTTCGCCAGCTGGATCGAATCGATGACGATGAAGTTCCTGGACCCCTCGATCGTTTCGAGAAACGAACGCAGGTTCTCGTAGGAACCGGACAAGGGCATCGCGGCGCTCAGCTTCGTCACCTTGTTGGCCAACTGCTCGCGGGGATAATTGACCGCATCCATGTTGATCCGGAACTTTCCGGCGATCTCGCGAAGCTCTTTCTGGAAGCTGATGAGCCGCTTCCGCTTCGTCGAAAGAACCTCGTCGTAAAACACCTCCAGGTTGCTGTTTCCCTCGACGACCCGTTTCTGCTGCGGGCGCAGCCGGTCGACATCGAGCGTTTTCCTGGAGATCTCCCGGTTCAGATGCCGGACCTGCTCGCGCAGCGAGGCCACCTCGTTGGCCCGGGGAACGTTGATCAGGAAGGCGAAGCCCAGGTTCAGGCCGAGCCAGGCCAGGATCACGGTGGAGATCACGCCGGCCCGTTCGCGCACGTCGAAATCCGCGACGATCTTCCTCGCTCGCTCCATGAGACCGGCCAGGCTCGACAGATCGATCTTCACGGTTTCCGTCCCTTCGTCGGGGCGTTCGGCGGGCGCCGTTGATCCACGCCCCTCACGCCGCCTCGCGCCTGGAGGAACTTGTCCAGGCCGAACTTCTCGATGAACGCCAGATTGGTCATGCCAGGGTGCTCGTCGGGCTTGCCGGGGACCAGTGGCCCGCGCACCCTGAGGAACCTGTCCTTGCCCTTGGCATCGAGAAACTCCTTGTTGGTCATCTGTCTGACGAGCGGGCCCCTCTTGCCGGGACCCACCGCCGGGCGGCCCGCGGGGGGCGCCCCGGGCGCCCCCGGGGCCGGGCCCGCCCGGGGCGGTGACCCCGCCCCCGGTGCGGGGG
>JBHHZN010000263.1:0-3484 GCA_046758155.1 Acidobacteriota bacterium
TACTCCTTCCACTGCAACGGTCACAACAGAAGGGAGTATGGATTCATAAACCTCACCCGATCGCTCTTCATGGATAGAGCGCCTCTATGGTTTCCTCTCGGCTTTCCGAGTTCTTCCACATGTCTCGACGCCTCGGTGCCCGGGCCGGGCCGCACCGTCACGCGCCCATCCCACTCTTGAACCGTTGCCTGATATCTCTTTTCAGAACGAGGCCCTTCCATATCATGTAGAGAGCGGGAATGATCAGCAGCGTGAGGACGGTGGCGCTCACCAGGCCCCCGACCATCGGTGTGGCGATTCGCTGCATGACATGTGAGCCCGACTCGAAGACATTGCCCATCATGACGGGAAGCAGGCCGATGATGGTCGTGGCGACCGTCATCAACATGGGCCGCACTCGCAGCACCGTCCCCTCGATGATCCCCTGGTACAGGTCATTAATTGTTCGAAGGCGCCCTTCTCGCTTCCTGCGCTCGTACACCTCATCCAGATAGGCCAGCATCACGATGCCCGTTTCCGCCGACAGCCCCGCAAGCGCGATGAACCCCACCGCCACCGCCACGCTCATGTTGTAATCCAACCAGTACATGAGCCATATCCCACCGACCAGCGAAAACGGAATCGCCGCCAGCACGATCATGACCTCCGTGAGGTTCTTGAAGTGAACGTAGAGCAGGAAGAAGACAATCAACAAAGTGACGGGAAGCACCAGGATCAGGCGCTTCCGCGCCCGCTGCATGTATTCGTAGCGCCCGCTCCACTTGATGCTGTAACCCGGTGGCAGATCCACCTGAGCGGCCACGGCTTCCTGGGCATGTTGCACATAGGTGCCGATGTCGACGTCCTCTTCCCGGATGCTGACCTGGATCCAGGCGTTGAGGCGGGCATTCTCGCTCTTGATGGAGGGCGGTCCCTTGCGGATCTTTATCTCTGCGAGCTGTCCTATCGGGATGTGTTCTCCCCGTGGGGTAGGGATCAGCACGCGTGCTAGCTTGTCAGGATTATCACGGAGCTCCGGCTTGTAACGCAGATTCACCGGGTACCGCTCGAGGCCCTCCACCGTCTCGGTGATATTCATCCCTCCGATGGCCGTCATGATAACGTCCTGCACATCCCCGACGGTCAAACCATAGCGAGCCGCTTCCTCGCGATCGATGGCGAAGTCCAGGTAATTCCCCCCATAGGACTTGTCCGGGTAGGCTGATACCGTGCCGGGGACGGATTCCACCACCTGCGCGATGCGCTCGGCGAGACTCTGAAGCCTCACGAGATCCGGACCGGCGATCTTGATTCCCACCGGCGCGCGAATCCCGGTCGTCAGCATGTCGAGACGTATCTTGATCGGACCCTGCATCGTGGCGTTCGTCAGTCCGGGGAACTTGATGGCGTCATTGATATCCCGGTCCAGTTGCGCCGGCGTGCGCGCCGGAACGGACTCCGGCCAGAAATGATGGAGTCCCTTGCGCAGGATGCCGGGGAGAGGCCAATGAGTGTAAAAGCGCTTCACCGCGCGTTGCGGCCACTCTTCGGCCGGCTTGAGCATGATCGTCCCTTCGATCATCGACAGCGGCGCCGGATCGGTTGACGTCTCCGCACGGCCAATCTTGCCAAACGTGTGATGCACCTCCGGAAACCGCTTGATGATCTTGTTGGTCTGCTGGAGGACTTCTTTCGCCTTCGTTATGGAGATCCCCGGATCGGTCGTCGGCATCCAGAGGAAATCCCCCTCGTACAGCGGCGGGATGAATTCGCTGCCGAGGCGCTGATAGGGAACCATCGTTATCGTAACCATGAGAGCCGCCGCCAGGATCACGGTCTTCGGGAAGCGCAGGACAAAGTGGATGAACGGCGTGTACACCCAGATGAAGAATCGGCTCAGAGGGTTTCGGGTTTCCGGAAGGATCTTGCCCCTGATGAAGAGGGACATCAGGACGGGAATGATCGTGATGGCCAGGATAGAGGACGCACCCATGGCGAAGGTTTTCGTGAATGCCAGCGGTCGAAACAGCCGCCCCTCCTGGGCCTGCAGCGTGAAGACCGGCAGAAAGGAGAGGGTCACGATCAGCAGGCTGTAAAACAGCGCGGGGCCGACTTCCTTGGCCGCCTTGATGATAAGGGTATCGTGATCGATGGGATTGGTGGATTTCTGTGCCTTTTCCAGGTGCTTGTGGGCATTCTCGACCATCACCACACTGGCATCGACCATCACGCCGATGGCGATCGCTATGCCGCCCAGTGACATGATATTTGCGTTGATCCCGATCCAGTACATGACGAGGAAAGATATGAGGATGCCGACCGGCAGGGTGAAGATCGCGACGAACGCGCTGCGCAGGTGAAGAAGGAACACGATGCAGACCAGTGTCACGACAAGCATTTCCTCGGACAGCTTGTTCCGCAGGACATGAATCGCCTTCTCGATGAGCGTGGAGCGGTCGTACACCGGGACGATCTCGACGTCTTCAGGCAGGCCCACACGAAGTTCCTGGAGCTTGTCCTTGATGCGCTTTATCGTGGTGAGGGCGTTCTCCCCCAGGCGCATCACGACAATACCGCCGACGACCTCTCCCTCGCCGTTGAGCTCGGCCAGGCCGCGCCTCAGCTCGGGTCCGAGCGTGACTTCGGCCACGTCCCTTACGAGCACCGGTGTCCCATCGGCGCTGACACCCACCGGAACGGCCTCGAGGTCCTTGATTCCCTTGAAGTAGCCGAGGCCTCGCACCATGAACTCGGTCTCGGCCAACTCGATGAGCCTCCCGCCCACGTCATTATTGCTACGCTGGATAGCCCTGACGATTCTCGAGATCGGTATGTCGAAGCTGCGGATCTTGATGGGGTCGATGGTGACCTGGTACTGCTTGACGTAGCCGCCGATGCTGGCCACCTCGGCGACGCCTTCGACGCTCGTGAGCTCATACCGAAGGTACCAGTCCTGGATGCTTCGCAGCTCCTGGAGGGAATGCGTCTTCGACTTCAGGACGTATTCGTACACCCAGCCGACACCGGTGGCGTCGGGACCCAGTTCCACCTTGGCGCTCCTCGGCAGTGATCCCTGGATCCCGGAGAGGTACTCCAGGACACGACTCCTCGCCCAGTAAAGATCGGTGCCGTCCTCGAAGATGATGTAGACGAACGAAAGCCCGAAAAACGAATAACCCCTCACGACCTTGGCGAACGGCACGGCCAGCATCTTGGTGGTCAAGGGATAGGTGACCTGGTCCTCGACGACCTGCGGAGCCTGGCCGGGATACGACGTGAAGATGATCACCTGGACGTCGGAGAGATCGGGAATGGCGTCCAGCGGGATGCTCACCATCGCCATGACGCCGCCCGCCACCACTGCCGCGGTGATGATGATGACCAGCACCTTGTTCCGGACGCAGCCCTCGATGATGCGTTCGATCATGCCTTCCCTCTCAATCCACTCGATCGGAAGTCGGCTGCGTGGAACTGCCCCTGTGGCCCGTCCCGCGTTCCATGAACT
>JBHHZN010000264.1:0-3463 GCA_046758155.1 Acidobacteriota bacterium
CAACCCGGCCGCCACCGCGTCTCTCGCCGTGCTCCGCCTCACGGTCCGTCCGCTTGACGATCGATCGCCATCGACGGCGCTCCGGCGGCGACGTCCAGGGATGACTCCAGCGCCGCAGCGGTGGCCAGAACGGTCGTCTCGTCGAAATAGTTCCCCAGGATCTGACAGCCGATGGGAAGCCCATCGGCGGTGAACCCGCACGGGAGCGAGATCGCGGGAATACCAGCCAGGTTCGCGGTGACCGTGTAAACATCACTCAAATACATCGCCAGCGGATCGTCCAGCTTCTCCCCCAGGCGGAACGACGGCGAGGGTGTGGTGGGACAGACCAGGACATCCACCTGTTCGAAAGCCCGCGCGAAATCGTCCCGGATCATCGTGCGCACCTTCATCGCCTTGAGGTAGTAGGCGTCGTAGTATCCGGAGGACAGGACATACGTGCCGAGCATGATCCGCCGTTTCACCTCCGGGCCGAACCCGGCCAGCCTCGTCTCGTCGTACATCTCCCGGAGCCCCCCTTCGACCTCGGACCGTTTGCCGTACCGGACGCCATCGTACCGAGCCAAGTTCGAGGAGGCCTCGGCCGTGGCCACGATGTAATAGGTTGCGATGGCGTACTCGGTGGTCGGCAGGGAAACCTCCTGGATCCGAGCCCCCCGCGCCGCCAGATGGTCGTGACATGTCCGCACGGCCTCCTCGATGCACGGGTCCAACCCCTCCCCGAAGAACTCGCGGGGGACGCCGACCCGCAGGCCCTTCATGGATCTCCCCTTCCCCGCGGCGGCCGCCGTGTAGTCGGAAGGCCTCTGGGTCGTGCAGGTCATGTCTCGCGGATCCGGCTCCGCGATGCTCGAAAGCAGGAGCCCGGCATCGCGCACCGTGCGGGCGAGGGGTCCGGCCTGATCGAGCGAGGAGGCGAAGGCCACCAGGCCGTAGCGCGAGACCCGGCCGTAGGTCGGTTTCAGGCCGACCGTCCCGGTGAAGGCGGCCGGCTGCCGGATCGAACCCCCCGTATCGGTGCCCAGCGCCAGGGGAACCTGGCGCGCGGCGACAGCGGCCGCCGAGCCGCCGCTCGAGCCGCCGGGGACGCGGCCGAGATCCCAGGGATTGCTCGTCCCGTGGAAAGCCGAGTGTTCGGTCGAGGACCCCATCGCGAATTCATCCAGGTTGGACTTGCCGATGATGATCGCTCCCGCCTCCCGGAGCCTGGCCACACAGGTCGCCTCGAACGGAGCGACGAAGGTCTCGAGCATCCTCGAGCCGCATGTGGTCGGTGCGTCCCGCACGGCGAGGATATCCTTGATGGCAACCGGCACGGCCGCGAGCGGCCCGAGCGGCTCGCCACGAGCGCGCACCTTGTCCAGGGCTTCGGCCTGACGCCGAGCCTGCTCCGGCATCAGCGTGAGGAACGCCCGGAGGCTGGGCTCCGTCCGCCCGATCCTGTCCAGATGCGCCTGCGTGATCTCGACCGCGCCGGCTTCGCCGCGAGCGAACAGATCGCGCAGCCCGCAGGCGTCGAGGGCCGGAAGATCCTGGGGGCTCATGCTTCTCTCGACCGCGGCACCGGGGGGTCGGCCTGTCTCATGGGATGACCTTCGGGACTTTGAAGTGGCCCCGGCCGCTCTCGGGCGCGTTCGCCAGCGCCGCCTCGCGGGAAAGCGTTTCGGTGCGAACATCCTCGCGCAGGCCGCGCGGCTTGCCGGCGGCCATCGCGACGGCAGGCTCCACCCGCCGGGTGTCCAGCTCACGCAGCTTATCGACGTAGGCGAGGATCTGGTCCAGTTGCCCGCGCAGACGCTCACGCTCCTGCGCCGTGAAACGCAAGTGCGCCAGCCGGGCGATCCGCTCGACTTCCTCTATCGTGATCTTCATATCGACAGGAAGACTCCCTGCCGCGAGGCGGGTTCATGGTAGACCAGCCGGGACCCCCTTTCAACACGGTCGCTTTGACAGGATCCCGGCGGCCGCATAACTTTGCCCGCATGCGTTTCGCCTTGACACCCTCCGGAGGGGCGATCGCCGCGCTGGTCCTCATCGTCTCCTCGGCCTCGTCCGGCATCCTCGCCCGGACACGATCGGAGCCCGCGCAGGCACGGATCGTTGTGCGCACGCTGGTGATCGACGGCCTCGGAACGCGCACCGTGGATACCAACACCGCCCATGTCCCGTTCGGCTCGACGGGGCTGCTGCTGAGGAAAGTCCCCTATGGAGGGCCTCCCCTTTCGTTCCGGCTCTTCATCCGCCTCGAGACCCCCCGCCCTGATGGGATACCGCTGGGAATGGCGGCCGACGTGTGGGCCGGGGGCATACAGGCCGAAGGGTCCGTGGAGGCGGTGTCCCATCGCCGGGCATCGGCCATCGTGGCGGATCAGACCAGCTACCTTCTCGAGCTTTACCACGAACAGGGAGATGCTCTGCACGGCGAGCGACGTATCCTGCTGAGCATCGCGGTCAGTCCGGAGGACGCGCAGGGCGTCCCCGCCGCCCCCCCTCCGAGGTCGCTGCGTCCGGTCCGGTTCATCATGGAGATCGCCCGCCGCGAGGGCGCCAGGACAAAACCTTTCGACAAGCAGATACTGAGCGGCCTGTTCGGGCATCCGGTCTCCTATAGCTGGGGAGTTCGATCGCTTGATTCGAAGGGGCGTTCCCCGGCCAAAACGGGCCTCAACGTCACGCTGACACCCGAGACTTGGACCGCGGGGCTCATGACCGTGAAGGTCGTGGTCTCGGGAATCGATTACCTGGACGAGGATCACGCTCTTGTCGGTTCCATCGACCAGGTCGACCGGCACACCGTGCGCTCCGGGGTCCAGTTCCAGGTGACGGCCAGTCCCCATGCCCCGGCGGATGCCTCCATCCTGCCTGGACCCGGCGGAGACAGTGGCGCGAAGGTCGCGTGGATTCTGAACGTAACACCTTTGTTTGATTGAAGATCTGCTCATCACGGATGGTGCCTTGATCGGGGCCGGAGGCCCGGCCCGGCAGCCTGCCGGCAGGGTAAACTAAACGGGCCGGGACGGGTCTATAGGAAGCGTCCAAGAGGGGTGGGCGGCCGCGGGGATGCTCCTGCAGTCCAGACGTCACCACCATCGCGATCGCATCCGCCCCTCGAAGGACCCTTTCTTGACAGGTGTTGCGAGTTATGGTATTTGATTGCCGCTATATCCGCTTGGGGTGGAGAATCATCTCGTCACGTCTCATGACCGGGTCGTACCGATCTGTTCGGGTTACGCTGCCGGGCTCACTCATCCGGCACCGCCGCTGCGTCACGACCCCTCGGTATTGACGGAGGATTCCATGTTGGCTCGACGTTTCGTTTCGTTCGCGGCGGCTCTCCTGCTGGTCCAGGCCCTGGCCCTGCCGATTGTCTTCGCCCAGGGGTCTACCGCCAAGGTGAAGGGTCGCGTGGTCGACACGGACGGGGAAGGGCCCGAAACGCTCGCGGAACGTCCGCCCGTGCTGG
>JBHHZN010000265.1:0-3458 GCA_046758155.1 Acidobacteriota bacterium
GGTCGTGACCATGCGGGTTCGGATGACGACCTCGGAAGAGGAAACACGACGCGAGGCCAGCCGGATTGCCGGCACCCTGGGTCCGGGGGATCTGCTCGTCCTGACCGGGGCGCTGGGCGCCGGGAAGACCGCCTTCGTCCGTGGCCTCGCCGAGGGATTCGGGCTGGACCCACGCGAAGTGCGTTCGCCTTCCTTCGCGCTGGTCCGCGAGTACGGACCAGGGGCGTCCGGGCTGCGCCTGGTTCACGCCGACTTGTACCGCATCGAAAACATTCTCGAGGCCGACGACCTGGGTCTTACCGAGCGGCTGCAGGAGCATTGCGTGGTCGCGGTCGAATGGGGGGAGAAGCTACCCGCCCGGCTGCGAGCCGACGCCTTCCGGATCATCCTCGAGGACGCCGGAGGCACTCGACGACGACTCACGATCCACGGGAAGGCAAGAGCTCAATCGAGCTGGTAGTTCGGAGCTTCCTTCGTGATGACCACGTCGTGGACGTGCGATTCTCTCAGGCTCGCGGCGGTGACGCGCATGAAGCGCGCGCTTCGCTGGAACGTCGGGATATCCTTGCACCCGCAGTAGCCCATCCCCGCCCGCAAACCTCCCACCAACTGCGGGATGAGCGCCCCTACACGCCCCTTGTACGGCACCCGCCCCTCGATCCCCTCCGGCACCAGTTTTTCCGCCTCGAGGTCCATCTGCAAGTACCGATCACGACTGCCCGATCGCATGGCGCCCAGAGAACCCATGCCCCGGTACGCCTTGAACGTGCGCCCCTGGTACAGGATGGTTTCACCCGGCGCTTCCTCGGTGCCCGCCAGCAGGCCTCCGATCATCACGCAAGAGGCACCCGCGGCGATCGCCTTGGCGATGTCTCCGGAGAATTTGATCCCTCCATCGGCTATCAGCGGGATGCCTTTTTTCCGCGTGGCCCGGAAACAGTCGGCGATCGCCGTGATCTGCGGCACCCCGGCTCCTGAAACGACCCGCGTCGTGCAGATCGAGCCGGGCCCCATCCCCACCTTGACCGCGTCCACACCGCGATCGATCAGAGCTTGCGCGCCCTCCTCGGTCGCCACGTTACCCGCCATCAGCTGCACGTCGCCGAAGCGGCTTCGGATGGCATCGATCGTCTCGAACACGCTGGAGGAATGCCCGTGGGCGGTATCGATGCACAGGACATCGACCTGCGCCGCCACGACGGCTGCCGCTCTCTCGAGCGCCTCGGTCCCGACCCCCACCGCCGCGCCCACGCGCAGCCGCCCCAGATCATCCTTGCAGGCCTCCGGATACTTGTGCTGCTTTTGAATATCCTTGACGGTGATGAGTCCCCTGAGTCTTTTCCTGTCGTCGACCACGAGGAGCTTCTCGATGCGATGCTTGTGGAGGATAGACTTCGCTTCCTGCAGTGTCGTCCCCTGCGGCACCGTGACCAGGTTCTCGCTCGTCATCAGTTCCGAGACTTTCAGGTCCGTCCGCGACTCGAAGCGCAGGTCACGGTTCGTCAAGATCCCGACCAGCGTTCCATCCTCTCGTGTGATCGGCACACCCGAGATCCTGTACTTGGCCATCAACGCCAGCGCATCGGCGACCCGCTGCTCCGGACGCATCGTGATCGGGTCGACGATCATGCCGCTCTCGGATCGCTTGACCTTGTCGACCTCCTCGGCCTGGCTCTCGAGAGACAGGTTCTTGTGGATGACGCCCCGTCCGCCTTCCTGGGCCATCGCGTGGGCCAGACGCGATTCGGTGACGGTATCCATGGCAGCTGACACGACCGGGATGTTCAGCCGCACGGCCGACGTCAAATGTGTCCTGACATCGGCCTGGGACGGAATGATGTCCGAGCGCGCCGGCACCAGCAGCACGTCATCGAAGGTCAATCCTTCGCGGATGGGGCCATCCTTCATGCGCCGCCCCCTGGATCTCGCAGCATCTCCCCCGATTGCTCACTTTGAGCTCGATGGCGGCGAGGGTTCCTTCCAGCTCGCGCAGCGTGAGAGTTCCTATCGTATCGTACTTGACCGCCATGAAGTCGCGCGTCAGCAACTCGACGTCCTCCAGCAACGCCAGATCATAAGCGTAGACCCTTTCGAGATGGTTCGTGTCGATGACTTCCAGGTCAAGAAAGGCGGCCCCGGTCGCTTCCGCGGCACGCAACGCCGACGATGTCCGTCCCATCCGCTCGTCGATACGGTCGAGATCGAAGATCAGGTCCTCCTCCCCCTCCTCCTCGGCAGCGGTCTTCAACTGATCGATCTTGGCCCGCAGCCCGTCGAGACTGGCCGCGGCGTGTTCGCGGAACCGGGCGTCGGTCCGTCTGCGGACGTCCCTGTCCTCGTATCCGCCTCCGCCGGGAAGCACCCCGGCAAGACGCTCCAGGAAGCGTTGCCGGCTCATGCCGCTGCGTGACATTTCTTGTATTTCTTGCCGGATCCGCAGGGGCAAGGATCGTTGCGCCCGATCTTGGCTCCCGGCCTTTTCCTGATGGGAACGGGCGCCTCCTTCGGGGGCGCGCTGAAGACGAGCTGACGTTCGCGCACGCGCTGTCGGCGCTCCTCCTCACGCTGTTGTTCCTGCTGCGTGGCCGGCTCGAGGTGATAGAGGAACCTGATGATCTCGTCCTCGATCCTCTCCTTCATCATCGAGAACAGCTCGAAGGATTCCAGCTTGTACTCGTTGAGAGGATCGCGCTGGCCGTAGCCCCGGAGCCCGATCCCCTCCTTGAGGTGATCCATCGTGAGCAGATGATCCTTCCACTGCGTATCAACGATGTTGAGCATGATCAGTTGCTCATGGTGGCGCATCAGATCGGCGCCGATCAGGGCTTCCTTCTGCTCGTACTTCTCACGGACTTTCGACAGAAGGCTCTCGCGCAACTGGGCAAAGCTGATCGACTTGAAATCGAACTCATCGGGGTCCAGCCTGATGCCGTAATAGTGAAGGAATTGCCCGCGCAACTTGTCCACCTGCCAATCGCCCGGGTCTCTGTCCTCGGGCGCATACGCGGCAAGCACGCCGTCGAGAACCTCTTCGGCCTTCTGCAAGACATACTCCCGGCTGCCTTCGCCTTCGAGGATCTCCCGTCTCCAGCGATAGACCTCCGTGCGCTGCTTGTTCATCACATCGTCGTACTCGAGCAGGTGCTTGCGCGCCGCGAAATGCTGGCCTTCGACCTGTTTCTGCGCCCGCTCGATGGAGCGGCTGACCATCCGGGCTTCGATCGGCACCCCTTCCTCCATGCCGAGCTTCTGCATCAGGTTCTTGACACGATCCCCTCCGAAGATACGCATCAGGTCATCCTCCAGGGAGAGGTAAAACCGAGACGAGCCGGGATCCCCCTGCCGGCCGGATCGACCTCTCAACTGGTTGTCGATCCGGCGGCTCTCGTGCCGTTCCGTCCCCAGGATATGCAGTCCTCCGAGCTCGATGACCTCCGCTTTCTCCGCCTCGCACTGCA
>JBHHZN010000266.1:0-3443 GCA_046758155.1 Acidobacteriota bacterium
GACCAGAGATTAGGCACGACCAAGGTCAAGAGGGGGTTCGTCGAGCAACTCAAGGGGGGCGTCATCATGGATGTGGTCAACGCCGAGCAAGCGAAGATCGCCGAGCAAGCCGGCGCGGTGGCGGTGATGGCCCTCGAACGTGTGCCTGCTGATATCCGGGCGGAGGGCGGGGTGGCGCGGATGTCGCCGGTAAGCAAGGTCCGGGAGATCAAGAAGGCGGTCTCGATTCCCGTCATGGCGAAGTGTCGGATCGGTCACTTCGCCGAAGCCCAGATACTCGAGCAACTCGGAGTGGACTGTATCGACGAAAGCGAAGTGCTGACGCCTGCCGACGAGAAGCACCACATTGAGAAGGTCGCCTTCGGCATCCCTTTCGTCTGCGGTGCCCGCGACCTGGGAGAGGCGCTTCGCCGCATCGGCGAGGGCGCGGCCCTCATCCGGACCAAGGGAGAGGCCGGCAGCGGCAACATCGTGGAGGCGGTCAGGCACATGCGCCGTGTCACCGAGCAGATCCGAAGGCTGAGCGTGATGCGCGAGGACGAGCTCATGTCCGAGGCCAAGCAGCTGGGCGCCCCGTACGATCTGGTCCGTTGGGTTGCCTCCCACGGCAAGCTCCCCGTGCCGAACTTCGCCGCCGGAGGGATCGCCACGCCGGCCGATGCTTCCCTGATGATGCAGCTCGGGGCGGAGGCCGTCTTCGTCGGGTCCGGGATCTTCAAGTCCTCGGATCCAGCCAGGAGAGCGGACGCGATCGTCAAGGCCACCACTCATTTCCAGGATCCGGCCATGCTGGTCGAGGTGTCGAGCTCGCTAGGCGACGCGATGCCGGGTATAGAGATGGGAACGCTAAAGCAGGAACAACTCCTGCAGAATCGGGGCTGGTAGTGAAATGCAGCCGATCGGGTTGCTGGCCCTGCAAGGTGATTTCGAAGCGCACCGCCGAATCCTGGCCGGTATCGATGTGCCTTCACGACTGGCGCGTGGCCCGAAAGACCTGGATTCGATCTCGGGCTTGATCCTGCCGGGTGGAGAGACTACGACGCAGATCAAGCTCGCTCGAGAGGCGGGGCTCCTCGAGGCGATAGAACGGTTCAGGGATTCCGGGCGGCCGATTTTCGGCACATGTGCCGGCGCGATCCTGCTCGCGCGCAAGGTCTCGAAACCGGCACAGTTCTCGTTGGGGCTGGTCGACATCGATATCGAGCGCAATGCGTACGGCCGGCAGCGGGAATCGTTCGAGGCGATGGGGACGATCGAGCCCACCGGGCCCGGGGGCGCCAGCGGGCTGGGAGAGGGGCCGTTGGGCCTGGTCTTCCTCCGGGCCCCGCGCATCACCCGATGGGGTGGGGACATCACGGTCTTGGTCCGCCACGGGCGGGATCCCGTGCTCGTCCGTCAACACAACGTGATGGCGGCCACCTTTCACCCCGAGATAGAGGGAGAACCGAGAGTTCATCGGTATTTTGCGCGTATCGCGGCGGGAGTCGAGACACACGGGTGAAGGCATCTTGACAGGAGGGTAGCCCCCGGCAATATTTCGCCCCCATGGCCAGGAAATTGGGGGAAAGTCTCGTCGAGAGAGGAATTATCACACAGGTCCAGTTGCAACGGGCGCGAACGGCTCAGCTCGTGCACGGGGGGCATCTGACCACGAATCTACTCGAACAGGGCTCTCTTTCGGAAGACAGCCTGGGTCGGGCCCTTTCATCCATTCTTCATGTCCCTTACTCCGACGCGCGAACCCTGGCGTGGATCCCGGGGCATCTGCTGGAGATGTTTCCCTCGCACCTCGCGGAAAAACATCGCGTGATCCCTCTCCGCCAGGAGGGGCGCAGGCTCCATCTCGCGATGATGGATCCGGCGAACCTGCTCGCCTTGGACGAGATATCCTTCGTGACCGGCTACACTATCGTCGCGACGGTGGCCCTGGAGGTGCGGATCGTGGAGGCTCTCGAGAAGCACTACGGTGTCACCCGATCCCGCCGATTCGCGGCCCTGGCGGATGTGCTCTCCGAGGAATACTCCCGTTCGGTGCTGGCCCCTCGCCCGGCGGTCGAGCGGGCCGGGTTGAGCGCAGGCGCCGGGGGCCCGAGCGAGCCATCCCAGGAGGAGGAACCCTCATCGAGCGACACGGGACCGCTGCCCCGGTGGAGTCGATCGCATTTGCCGCCTCTGTTCGACCAGGGGGAGGCCTTCGGATACGGAAAATCTTGGCGTGACATCGCCGACGGCATGGAAGGCGATGACCTCGCGATCCACGCGCGCGATGAGTTGATGGAATCCGAGCGGGGCGATACCAAACCGCAGCCGTGCGCGCACGCTCCGGTCAAGCCGGAGAGCACCGTCGCGGGGTTCGCGGAGGCGGTCAGGAGACTCGCCGCCGCCGAATGTGTGGACGATGTCCTGCGGACTGTCGTCAGCTTCGTGGCCGCGCGCCTGCCCGGCTGCATGGTGCTCGTTCCGAAGGATGATGAGCTGCTCCTGTGGGCTTCCGGGGGAGACGAATCCGTCGACGCCGCCAGCCAGCAGCTCTCATTCCCCCGGGAAGGCTCCATCGTCTCTCTGCTCGGAAACGGCGAATCCTCGTACCTGGGAGCGGTTCCCCGGAGCAGGGAGATCCGCGAGTTTTACAAGAAGCTCCACCGGCCGCTTCCTCGAACGGTCCTCATCACGACGATCGTCGTCCAGGGACGTGTCGCATCCTACCTGTATGCGGATGGTGGGACGCAGGAGATCCTGGCGATCGATCTGCCGTCGATCCGTTCCTTGTGCGCGCGGGCCGGTTTCGCGCTGCAGGTGCTGATCCTGCGCAAGAAGATCCTCCACAACTGAACCGATCCCGTGACGGCGCGCTCCAGCTCCAAGCCTGACGCTCGACGCGGGCTCGTCATCCATCACCGCGGCGGCATCCAAGTGAGCCACCCTGATCGTTCTCGGGGTAGAATACGCCCGATGCGTGATCCCCGCGCCGAAACCCGGCATCCGCCGGGCCGCCGGGAGGAGGCGATCACTCGATGGGACGCGTCGACTCCGGCCGGGCTCGACCCTGGGATAGACTCCCGGGCCGTACCTGGTCGCCCGGCCGCGAGGAGATTGGCCAAGAGGCCCGCGGCGAACGGCTGCCCGGACGATCTCGGAGTCTCGTCCCGCGTTTCAGCGATGTCCTCGAGGAGGTGTCGGTGGAAAGGCTCGCGCTTGCCGCCGGCAATCCCCGGGGTGTCGGGGGGGGATCGATCAGGCCGGAGCCGCAGACGCCACACGCCCCTCCCGTGGGTGTTTCCGGAAGGGAGAGACTCTCGATGGGTGATGGCGGAGCATCATGCGGGACCGAGCGCGCGGGAGCAAACAAGGTGTCCTGGTGCCGAAGCGGGGACTCGAACCCCGAAGCCCTGACGGGCACAGGCACCTGAAGCCTGCGTGTTTGCCAATTTCACCACTTCGGC
>JBHHZN010000267.1:0-3426 GCA_046758155.1 Acidobacteriota bacterium
CAGGGGACATCGGTGAAGGTGTTGAAGTTCGTGGTCGAGAAGGTGAGCTGCTGAACGAAGCGGGCGGGAATCGAGGCGAGCAGCCCGCCGACCAGCGTCAGCAGGAACGACTCGATCATGAAGCAGGTGATGATGGCGAGCCGCGTGAACCCCAGTGCCCGCAGCGTCGCGATCTCGCGGGTCCTCGAGCCGACGAACGCGAACATCGTCACCATCGCTCCCATCACGGCGCCGATGCTGAACAGCACGACCAGCACGCCGCCCAGGATCGAGATGAGCAGCGTCAGGGCGGCCGAGGAAGCTTCATAGTACGCGCGTTCGGTCTGGACCAGCACGTTCAGGCGCGGATCGCCGTCGAAGCGTTCCTGCATGGAGGCCACGTCGTGGCCGGGCTCCTTCATCCTCAAGGTCACCGAGGAGAAGCTGTTCTCCCGGCCGTAGGCGTTCATCAGGAGCTCGCGGTCTCCCCACAGCTCGGACTCGAACGCCGAGCCGGCGGCCTCGAAGACGCCCACGATCCGCCAATCGAGCCCGCCCATCCGGATCGACCCGCCGAGCTGGCAATTCTCGAAGCCGCGTGAGGCGTTGCGCCCGGCGATGATCTCGGGCCGGCCGGCCGTGATGGGGCGGCCTTCGAGGATGCGCACCTGTTCGCGCAAGGCGAGCGAGGCGGGGACGATCCCGCGCACGGTCACGTTCGACCCGCTGCGCGTGCCGGTCCGCCCGCGCCGGGGCAGGTTGACGCCGACGACCGCCTCCGCGGCGATCAGGCGGGTCCCGTCGGCGGCCAGGGCGATCTCGGGCGCCGTCGAGATGACGTCCGCCCAGTCCCGGGCGATGCCGCTGAGGGTCTCCGCGGTCGCCCCTTTGCGCAGGACGATCGCGTTGGACTCCGACCCGCTCTGCACCAGGGCGTACCGGAGCCCGTGGACCAGCATCATGACGATCAGGAACACGCCGACGGCCAGGGCGACGCCCATGATCGCCAGCAAGGCGCTGACCTTGCGCACCCAGATATTGCGGATGTTGTAGGTGATCGGGATCGTCAGCATCGGTTGTCTCAGTCGATCCGGCGCAACGCATCGGCGATCGGCACTCTGACCGCGCGGCCGATCGGAACGACGCACGCCGCCAGGCCGGCGGCCAGCGCCATGGCGGCCGAGTAGGCGATCGTGAGGGAGGTCAGCTCGAAGACCGGGAACATCGAGCCCATCGTTTCCTCGATCCCCCGGCCGACGACCGAGATGATGCCGAGGTTCAGAAGGCACCCGACCACGGTGCCGATGAGCGAGACACACACGGCCTCGCCCGCGATCAAGGCGACCAGGTGAACCGTGCGAAATCCCAGGGTCTTCATCACGCCGTACTCGGCGATCCGCTCGCGCGCCGACATCATCATCGTGTTGGCCATGATGAGCAGGATGATCCCGATCACGATCCAGGAGGCGATCTTGATGATGGTGATGATGGTGCCCATCATCGAGACGAACGAGAGGTTGAAGTCCTTCTCCGTTTCCGTCAGGGTCGGAGCGGAGGAGTTCACGAACATGGCGTCGATCGCCGAGATGATGCGCCCGTTGTCCCGGGGGTTCTCGACTCCCACGAGGTACCAGCCGACCTGCGATCCGCGCCCGAGGGTCAGCAGCCTCTCATCGAGCCTCTTCCAGTGGAAGAACATCAAGGTCTCGTCGGTCGCGCGGTCTCGGCCGTGGTAGATGCCCCGGATGATGAAGTCCCACGTGCCCGAGAAGATCCCGGAGGTCAGGGTCACCCGGTCGCCGAGGCCCCAGCCGAACCGCTTGGCCAGCTTGCGCCCCACGACGGCCGCCTGCAGCTCGTTCGCGTAGGCCTTCTTCTGGTCGTCCGGAAGAATGAACTCGGGGTAGAGCTTCAGGTAGTCGGGGTCGACCCCGACCTGGCCGAAGAACTGCTGGGGATCCTGGTAGTAGCCGCCGAACCAGACCCCGTAGGAGACCTGCGTGACGCCCGGTATCTCGAGGATCTTCTTCCTCTGGGAGATCGGCAGGAGGTTGAAGAGAGAGACCCGGTGGCGTGTCACGAGTCGGTTGGGACTCGAAGCTTCCACGCCGATGAAGTACGCGGCGAGAACCGTCTGGAGGAAACCGAAGGCTATCACGCCGACCGCGATCCCCGCGATCGTCAGGGTCGTGCGCATCGGGTTGCGCATGCCGTTCCTGGCCATCAACAGGCCGATCGGCGGCATCAGACCAGGACCCCCTTGTCGAGATGGCGTATCTCGTCGGCCCTGCTCGCGGCCCTCGGATCATGGGTCACCAGGACGATGGTCTTGCCGAACTCCTTGTTCAGTCGCTCCATCAGGACGAGGATCTCCTCGGCCGATCGGGCGTCCAGGTCGCCGGTCGGCTCGTCGGCCAGCAGCAGAGTGGGATCGGTCACGACGGCACGCGCGATGGCCACGCGCTGTTCCTGCCCGCCGGAGAGTTGCCGCGGGAAATGTTCCATGCGGTCTTCCAGCCCCACGATCGCGAGGGCTGTCCGGACGTGCTCATCGCGCTCCTTGCGCGAGAGCCGTGTCAGGCTCAGGGGAAGCGCGACGTTCTGGTAGGCGGTCAGCACCGGGATCAGGTGGTAGAACTGGAAGATGAACCCGATGTGCCGGGCCCGCCAGCGGGCCAGGGCGCCCTCGCCCAGCCGCGTGATCTCGGTGCCGGCCACGGTCACGGTCCCGCTGGTCGGCTTGTCGACTCCGCCGATCAGGTTCAGGAGCGTCGTCTTGCCGGATCCCGACGGCCCTTGCAGGGCCAGGAAGGCGCCGGAGGCGACGGTGATGTCGATCCCTTCCAGCACGGGGATCGCGATGCTGTCGCGGTGATAGACCTTCGTGACAGCTTCGACGCGGATCAGGCAGGGAGGCGAGGCCTCTTCCCGGCCGATACTCGTGCGGAACTCGGTGTTCATGCCGGCGTGAGCCTCCTTACATGGGGGTAAGACGCCTGACAGGATACCTGAACCGAGTGGGGGGTCAAGTTCGTCCATCGCCGGCGGGCGGTGGCGGCAGGGCGGGGACGCGCGGGCTCAGGACCCGCGGGCGAGCCGGCGCGCGGAGCGCCGTCCCTGGCGCGACACTCGCGCGGCGGCCGCGACCCCGTCGCGGTAGGCGTGCCACAGCTCCAGGCTGTGCTCGAGCGCCTCGATGCAGAGCATCTTGTCGCCGCCGCTGCGCGCGTGCTCCAGGACGATGCTCCAGGCCGCGTGCCGGTGGCCCGGTTCGACCCGGGCGTGAGCCCGCTTGAGCTTGAGGAAGCGCGGATCCAGATCGTGATAGCGTACCAGGGGATTGTCGCGCAGCAGCTTGCGCTCGGCGGCCTGCCTGGCGGCGGTCTGCGGGCGCCGGCGGGAGAGCTCGCGGCGGTCATGCACACTGCCTTCCACGAAGATCGTCAC
>JBHHZN010000268.1:0-3323 GCA_046758155.1 Acidobacteriota bacterium
GGTTTGAACTTCGGGTGGGTGCCCAGCGCTTGCCTGACCTGCGCGGGCGGATCAGTCCATTCCACACCGGCGTAGAGCCCCTCGGTGTTCTGCCGGAAGATGACCGTGTCCACGACAGGCTCGTCCAGGCCGCCGTCCGGCGCGCGCCGGACGAAGTTGAGCGGGTTGCCCGGAAAAGATCGGCACGGGCGGATGCAGATGTCCAGCCCGAAGCGTTGCCGCATGCCCACGATCGGGCTGAAGTAACTGAGGCCCCGGCCCTGCAAGTCCGGCGAGAGCTCTCGCGCGGCCTGCGCCTTCGGCTTGGATGTGATGGCGCCGAACAGGCCCAGCTCATGCCGGGCCAGAAGCTCGACCGTGCGCTCGGGCAGGGCGTTTCCTTGCTTCACCCAGAACTCCCAGCCGATGTCGGCGGTGATGTACTCGGCATCGAAGCCGACCGCCTCGAGCACGCGCAGCGCCTCCGGCAGCACGACCCTGCCGATCCCGTCGCCGGGCATCGTCACGACCTGGAATCTCGCCATCCGCCTGGTCCCGTCCTTTCCTATCGATCCTGCCGCGCGTCTCTCATCCGAGGCCCAGTCTCTCCCGCACCTGGTTCTCGACGCCTCCCGCCACGATCAGCGCCTGCGGCACGGCGCCAAGCGGCGTGAAGGCGAATCGGGTTCCCCGGAAGGTGATCGTCGCCGAGGCGAAGTCCACGGCGACGGTCTCCTCGCGGATGATGGTCGCGGTTCGCTCTTGGATGGCATCGGCGAAGACCTCACGCAGCCTGGCGACCAGGGCGGGGCACTCGATGCAGGCGAACCCGTTGTTGAAAGCGTTCCTCAAGTACGTCTGCGAGAAGCTGGCGGCGATCACCATGGCGATGCCGGCCGCCTGCAGACACGTCACCGCCTGCTCGCGGCTCGAACCGGTGCCGAAGTTCCGCCCACCCACCAGCACGTCCCCCTTGCCGACGCGCCCGGCGAAGGTCGGATCGTAGTTCGCCATGGCGACCTCGGCCATCATCGCGGGCGTCATGTCGTCGCGGTAGGTAAAGTCCTTGCCGTAGATGCCGTCCGTGTTGAGGTTGTCCTGCGGCACGAAGACGAGCCGGCCTTCGACGCGCGATGGGAACCCATCGAGGATCGCGACGGTCTCCGTCCGCGGCCGCGGCGATCCCGGCACCGCGTGGCGCCGGGTCAGCGCGTGGGCCCGGACGGGCTCCGGGGCGGTGATGTAACCGGCCACAGCCGAGGCGGCCACGACCTGCGGGCTGGCCAGGTAGCACCGCGCGTCGCGCGAGCCCATGCGCCCCTGGAAGTCGCGGTTCGTGGCGGAGAGGCCGCCCTCGCCCGGCCCCAGCAGACCGGCTCCCCGGCCGATGCAGGGTCCGCAACCGGGCGGCAGCGGCCGGCCCCCCGCTTCGAGAAGAGTCTTCCACGTTCCACTCTTCTCGGCGCCGGCCTGGACCTCTCGGCTGGCCGCGGCGACGTAGAACTCGACGCCATCGGCGATCGTCTTGTCTTTCAGGACGGCGGCCGCGGCGGCCAGGTCCTCTTCGCGCGAGTTGACGCAGGAGACGAGGTACGCCTTGTCGATCGGGATCCTCTCGGTCAGATCGCCCAGGGCCGTCATCACCTGCACGGTGTCGGGCCCCGAGATATGCGGCGTGATCTCGGACAGGTCGCACTCGATGCGCGCGGCGTAGCCGGCATCCGAGTCGGCTCGCAGCGGTTTCTCCCGCCGGACGCGCAGATCCTCGTCGGTCACCCGCTCCGGCGCGCCTTGCGCCGCCAGGCCTCGCGACGCTTGCCGATGAAGTCCAGGGTCGTCTCGTCGGCGGGAAACCACCCGACCAGGGCCCCCCATTCGGTCGTCATGTTGGCGATCGTCATCCGCGCGGCCATGTCGAGGGTGGCCACGCCGCGTCCCGTGAACTCGACCGCCGCGTTGAGGACCTCTCCCTCGTTGTACAACCCGCACAGTGTGATGATCACGTCCTTGCCGGTGGCACCGGGCGGGAGCTCTCCTTCCAGCACCACCTGCACCGTGCGCGGGACCTGCCACCAGAACTCCCCCGTGGCCCAGATGGCGGCGGCGTCGGTCCGCACGACCGGCGTGCCGACGGCGCCGAGCGCCCCGTACATGTTGGCGTGCGAGTCGGAGGCCACGACGAAACCGCCCGGCAGGACGTAGAGCTGCTCGCACATGACCTGGTGCCCGATGCCGGAGCCCGCGCCGTAGAAGTCGACGCCGTGTTCCCGGGCGAACGCCTCGATGGCGCGGTACTTGGCGAGGTTCGTCTCGGATCGGTCCTGGATGTTGTGATCCAGGATGAAAACCGGCTGCTTCGGGTCGTGGATGCGGGCGGCGCCGAGAGCCTCGAACTTCTTCATCACCGGTGCCGTGTTGTCGTGGGTCATGACGTGCACGGGCCGGATGGCCAGAAAATCCCCCGCGCGCACGGGCTCTGCTTGCGGGCCGGACGATCTGTGCGCCTGGGCGATCTTCTCGACGACCGTTCGCCCCATCGTCACGCCCGGCCTTTCAGTTGATCCATCAGATCGGCGATCGCGTCGAGCGCGTCGAGATCCCAGACCATCTGCTTGATCTTTTCTCTCGACGCATCCGGCAGGACGGGTCCGGCGAGCGAGTCGAACTTCGCCTCGATGTCCTCGTCGGTGAGGGCGTTGCGGGGATCGCCTTTCGGGAAATCCACCTGGCGTGTCAGCTCCCGGCCATCGCGCGTGCGGATGGTGACGTGGACCCGCTGCAGGGCTGGAAACAGCTCCTCGATCCGGGGGTCCGCCACCACCTCGACCTTCTCGAGCTGGGCGCGGATGGTCGGATCCATGATCTTGGCCTCGGTGAACTGAGCGGGGGTGACCTGCCGGTCCACGATGGCGGCGGCGATGACGTACGGCAGGCTGTGATCGGCGGTCTGCTTGGATCGCGGGTCGTACTTGGACCGGTCGGCCAGGATATCGGCGGCCCGGGCGAGCGAGCGGATGCGGACCCGCTCGATCGCGTCGGGATCCAGGTTGTGTTGCTCGACCAGGTCCAGCACGCACGAGATCGGCGCGTGCGTGAGCGCCTCGGTAGGATACGCCTTCATGCCGCACTGCTCGATCCGCCAGGACGCGCCGAGATCATCCACCAGCACGTCGAGGTTCCATTCCGGGCCGAGGCAGTGAGCGAGTCCTTCCTTGCCGTCGATGACGTGCTCGGGACCGGTGTAACCCTTCTCGGCCAGGAGCGCCGCGAGCACGCCGCTCTGCGTGGCCATCGGATCCACCGTGTTCTTCATCATGGTGAGCTTGCCGGCCGTGACCGTACCG
>JBHHZN010000269.1:0-3292 GCA_046758155.1 Acidobacteriota bacterium
CGCTGGCCACCCGGAGCCTCGCCGTCTCGCGCGGATCGCGGGTCCGATCCTGCATCAGGGACCTGCGCCGGAACCAGACGGCGACGGCCGACCAGCCCGCAAGGTAAACCAGCGAGCGGGAAAGAAGGAACGCCGGATCCAGCCAGATCCCCCTTGGGGAAAACGCGTGCCGGGAGGCCGCCCCGGCCGGCTCGACCGACGGGTACAAGAAACTCAGGCCGAAGGCCAGGGGCAGGGCAGCGACGGCGAAGACGGGAACGGTCGTCATGACATGCTCGGCCAGCCGGCGAATCGCCACGCTCCACCCCGCGCGCGCCGCGAACTGGATCAGGACGAAGAGCAGGGCTCCCACGCCGAGACTGATGCCGAAGAGCCACGCAGCAAGATAGGCATGGAAGAATCTCGCGGGATCGCGGCGCCCCAGCAGAACCGCCAGGCCGAGCAGGGCCAGACCGGCCGTCACCATGGCCGCCGGGGAAAGGCCTGGAAGGTGACGGGAAGGCGGCGTCCCGCGGCTCACGGCGCCCCCCCGATCAGTTCGACATGCACGGCCCCAAGGGACCGGAGCAGCGCCTCGCTCCGGCGGGGATCGAAGAGCGGATCCTCGGATTCAATCGATATGAAGAAGCGATCGTCGGTGGAGCGCTCGAATCGCCGCGAATCGAACAGCTCATGGTGGTGACGCGGGAGGCGGGCCGCGCCGAGGAACCCGAAAAAAGCGCCGGCGGCCCCGAGCAGAATGGCCGTCTCGAACATGATCGGGACGAATGCCGGCCAGCTGAAAAACGGCTTGCCGCTGACCAGAAGCGGCGCGCCCACGGCGCTGACCCACCACTGCAGCCCCATCCCACCGGCCGCCCCGGCCAGCCCCATCGCCAATGCGATCCGCGCGACCGGCGATCCCTCGACCCCCATCGCCTCGCTCAGGCCATGGACCGGGTAGGGGGTATGGGCATCCCAGCGCGTGTGGCCCGCCTCGCGCACAGCGCGGCAGGCCGCCAGCAGCTTCTCCGCGGACTCGTACTCTCCCAGGATGCCCCACACGGCTCGACGGCCCTCCGCGGCGAAGTGCCGATCTTCGCCACCGCTCATGAGCCCGTTCCCCCGGCGGCGGAAGGTGCGTGCGCCACCGCCTTGAGCTCCGACATGGCGACCATCGGGAGGTACCTGACGAAGAGGCAGAACAGTGTGAAGAACAGACCGAAGCTGCCCGCCAGCGTCGCTACATCCCAGAAGGTGGGGATGAATGCGCCCCAGCTGGCCGGAAGAAAGGACCGGTGAAGGGTCGTGACGATGATGACGAACCGCTCGAGCCACATCCCCACGTTCACGAGGATGGAGACGATGAACAGGACCGGAATGCTCGTCCGTGCCCGCCTCGACCAGAAGACCTGCGGGGCGAGGACGTTGCACCCCACCATGACCCAGTAGGCCCACGCATAGGGCCCGAGGGCCCTGTTGAGGACGGCGTATCTCTCGAAGGCGTTGCCGCTGAACCAGGCGATGAAGATCTCCACGCCGTAGGCATAGCCCACCATCGTGCTCGTCAGCAGGATCAGCCTCGCCATCCGATCGAAGTGGAGCATGGTGATCAGGTTCTCCAACCTGAATGCCACGCGGCAGATCAGCATGAGGGTGACGACCATCGCCATGCCGGAGAAGATGGCCCCGGCAACGAAATAGGGCGGAAAGATCGTCGTGTGCCAACCCGGCATGTTGGCGACGGCGAAGTCGAAGGAGACGACCGAGTGGACCGAGATGACGAGAGGTGTCGCCAGTCCCGCCAGGATCAGGTAGGCCTTCTCGTAGTGGGCCCACTGCCTGTGGGAGCCGCGCCAGCCGAGCGCCAGCGCCCCGTAGACGAGCCGGCGGATCAGCGTCGTCGACCGATCGCGCAGCGTCGCCAGATCCGGGATCATCCCCAGATACCAGAAGAGCAGCGACACCGTGAAGTAGATGTTCACGGCGAATACATCCCACATGAGGGGGCTGCGGAACTGAGGCCAGGTCTCCATCTGGTTCGGCACGGGGAAGAGCCAGTAGGCGACCCAGGGCCTCCCGATGTGAATGGCGGGAAACACGAGCGCGCAGATGACGGCGAAAAGCGTCATCGCCTCCGCGGCGCGATTGATCGAGGTCCTCCATTTCTGCCGGAACAGGAAAAGAATGGCGGAAATGAGGGTTCCGGCGTGGCCGATGCCCACCCAGAAGACGAAGTTGGTGATCGGCCAGCCCCACGCGACCGGTATGTTGTTGCCCCAGATCCCGATCCCTTCCCAGAAGAGCCACGCGAGACTGAGGACGAACAGGCCGAGCAGAGCCAGGGAGATGCCGAAGGCGATGTACCATCCCCGCGGTGGGGACCATTCCACGGGACGGGCCACGGTCTCGGTGATGCCGTGAAGGCTTCGATCCCCCCGGATCAAGACAGGCCGGCCCTCGATGGGATCGATTTCGGCTGCAGTCCATCCGGCCGTTTCGACCATCACCGCCCTCCTCCATCCGCGCCCGGGCCGAAGGGCAGGACCGTCTCCGGTGTGACCGTGGGTGTGCCGCCGAGGGATTGCAGATAGGCGACGACCATGAGGATCTCGAGATCGCTCAGCCCGATGGGAGGTTCGTTCACCGGGACCATCGTCGGACTGAACCCTTCCACGACGAATGCCCGTGGCCGGTAGAGCGACTGGGCCAGGTACTCGACATCGGATAGCCCCGGGACACGGCTCCCGGCCCGGGCTCCCACTCCGCCCAGATCCGGCCCCTGGGTGCCGCTGCCTTGGCCGTCGATGCGATGGCAGTTCATGCACAGCCCCTTTTCCTTGACGATCTCGGAGCCCAGCTGGACCATCTTCTCTGTGTCCAGGCTCGCCAGGAGAGTTGCGAGGCGCTCGGCTTCTTTCTGCTTCTCCCGCCGCCAACGCGCGAGGTCCTCGACGGCCTGGACACGAGGCACCGCGATCGCCTCTGATCCGGCAAGCGGCGGTCGGTACGACATGTGCCGATCCAGAAAAACGAAGGCGCCCGGCAGCCCGGTGACGGCCGCGAGCACCGCGCACAGCCCCCCTATCGCGGCCGGCTTCACGGCCTTTCCCCCTCGCGCTGGAGGCTCCTGACCCAGGCGACGATGGCCCAGCGATCCTCGAGGTCGATGAGCCGCCGGTACCCCGGCATCAAACCGGCACCGTCGGAGATGATGCTGAAGATCTTCCCGTCGGGCATCCGCCGGATCGCATCGGATCGCAGATCGGCGGTCTCGATCTTCGCGCGCCTCCGGAGCATGCTGTCACCGTCC
>JBHHZN010000270.1:0-3234 GCA_046758155.1 Acidobacteriota bacterium
GCCGCGTCGAGTCGGTGGACCATGCCGAACGTTGCCCGTGTCGCCTCGCGGAGGGTGTTTCCCGCGGCGCTGTCCGGCATCTCGGTGATGGCGCTGGTCAACCTGTTGCTGGCCTACCAGAATGCTCATCTGAAGCCGTTCTCCTTCGATGCCGAGGCCGCACGGGCGACCCGGGTCGTCCACTGGATCGAGCCGGCGTTCACGCCGGTGCAGTTCAAGGCCTACCGGCGATTCAAGATGATGACCATCCGGATGCCTCGTGCCGGGTTCCGGCGCAGCCAGGGCAGGGTTCGTGTGGTCGAATGGACCTCCTCGCACAGGAGGCTCGAGATGTCCAGCGAGCAGGGGGGAACTGTGGTCATCCGTTCCTTCTGGTTCCCGGGGTGGGTCGGGACGATCGATGGGCGGTCTCTGGATCTCGCTCCGTTGCCCGACATCGGTGTGGTGTCGTTCGATGTGCCATCGGGTGACCACACCATCACACTGGACTTCGCGAGATCCCCGGTCCGCACGGCATCCCTCTGGGTGGGGCTCACCATGCTGCTGGTCACGCCGCTGCTGGGCATCTGGTCGGATCGCCGCCGGGCGGGGAGGGACTGACCTCGGTGTGCGGTATCGCGGGCTTCGTCAACGTCGATCCGGCCAAGCCGGCCGACAGGGCCGTGGTCCGTTCCATGGCGGAGGCGATCGCTCACCGGGGTCCTGATGAAGGAGGCCTCCACGTCGACGGCCCCGTCGGGCTCGGTGTCCGGAGGCTGTCGATCATCGATCTCGAAACCGGGCATCAGCCGATCACCAACGAGGACCGCAGCGTCTGGGTCGTTTTCAACGGCGAGGTTTACAACTACGTCGAGCTGCGCGACGAGATGACCGCCCGGGGCCACCGATTCACGACGCGGTCGGACACGGAGGTCCTCGTGCACCTGTACGAGGAGATGGGCGATGCGTTCCTGACCCGCCTCAACGCGATGGCGGCCATCGCACTCTGGGACGCCAGGAGGCGGCGCCTGATCCTCGCTCGCGATCGCCTCGGGAAGAAACCACTTCACTTCGCCATGACGAGCGAAGCGTTGGTGTTCGCCTCCGAGATCAAGGCCCTGCTACGCCACCCCAGCGTCTCCCGCGCTGTGGATCCGGTCTCGGTCGCGAGCTATCTCGTCCACGAGTACGTTCCGTGTCCTCGCACGATCTACGGTACCGTTTCGAAGCTGCGCCCGGGCCATTTCGCGGTGTTCGAGAACGGGCGTTTCAAGCAACAAGCGTACTGGGACCTGCCGGTCCCGGACGAGGTGGTGCGCGACCGGCGGGAGGTCCTCGAAGAGCGGATTCGCGAAACCCTGCACGAGTCGGTTAGCTGCCGCCTGATGTCGGATGTCCCCCTGGGGGTCTTCCTTTCCGGGGGAATCGATTCATCCTCGATCGTCGCCTGCATGGCGCGCGCGAAACCCGGATCGGTGAGAACCTTCTCGGTGGGGTTTGCCGAGGCCACCTTCGACGAGTCGCGGTACTTTCGCGATGTGGCGCGCCGCTTCCGCACACAGCACCGGGAGATGATGCTGACACCCGAGGCGCTCCTCGAGATCCTGCCGCGGCTGGCCGCCGATCTTGACGAGCCGCTCGGGGATGCATCCATCTTGCCGACCTTCCTCCTCTCGCGGTTCACGCGCGAGCACGTCACGGTGGCGCTGGGCGGAGAGGGGGGAGACGAGCTCCTGGCCGGCTACCCGACCTACCAGGCGCACCGCCTGGCGGGGGTTTACGAGAAAATACCGCGGTTGATCCGGGCCGGATTGATCGAGCCGGTGGTCCGGCGGCTGCCGGTGTCGCGCGCCAACATCAGCTTCGATTACAAGGCCAAGCGATTCATCGCCGGGGCGGGTCGCCAACCGTTCATCCGCAATCAGGTCTGGCTGGGCTCGTTTTCCGATGACCAGGCCGTCGCTCTTGTCAGCGAGGATCTGCGGGATCACCTGAGGGGAATCGACCTGTATGAAACGGAAAGATCTCATCTCGCCAGGGCTCCCTCGCGGGACATGCTGGGGAAGTTGCTCTATCTCGATCTGAAGATGTACCTTCAGGATGGCATCCTCGTGAAGGTGGATCGGGCCAGCATGGCGTGTTCCCTGGAAGTGCGGGCGCCTCTGCTGGACTACAGGTTCGTCGAGCTCATCGGGCGCTTGCCCACGTCGTGGAAACTTCGTGGAATGACGACGAAGTTCATCTTCAAGGAGGCGATGCGGCCTTGGTTGCCTCGCTCGGTCCTGCATCGTCGGAAGAAAGGGTTCGGCATTCCTGTGGCGGATTGGCTGCGCGGACCGCTCAAGGAACTCATGCTCGATCTCCTCGCGCCCGAACGCCTCCGGCGAGAGGGGATCCTCGATCCGGAGGCCGTCCGACCGCTGATCGAAGATCACCTTGCCGGCCGGAGCGACAACCGCAAGCAACTGTGGACCCTGCTGATGCTACAGCTCTGGCAGGAGAACTGGGGGAGTGGGTCGAAGGCGTGAAAGAATCCTCGCTTGAGTATCTCGTCTGTCCTTCCTGTCATGCCCGGTTCGATCTGACCATCCGTAGCGCTGACGGAGGCGAGGTCATGGACGCGGAGCTTCAATGCACCGGTTGTGCTCTGCGTTACCCGGTACGAAGCGGCGTACCACGATTCATCAGGACGGACGGGCCTGGCCCACCGAACAGCACGGCTGCGGCATTCGGCTGGGAGTGGCGGGCGTTTTCCCGCATAGACGAGCATCATGAACGGCAGTTTCTCGACTGGATCGCGCCGGCCGATCGTGGGATCTTCCGGGACCGCGTCGTGGTCGAGGGAGGATGCGGCAAGGGGCGGCACACACGGCTCGCAGCCCGCTGGGGAGCGCGCGCCGTCATCGGCGTCGACCTGTCGGATGCGGTGGATGTCGCCTTCGAGAACACCCGCTGCGAGAAGAACGTCCACATTGTCCAGGCCGATCTGCTCCGGTTGCCGCTACGGCCGGGATCGTGCGACTACGCCTTCTCGGTGGGAGTGCTCCATCACCTGGAGGATCCGGGGTCCGGGTTCAAGTCGCTCTTCCGGGTGGTCAGGCCCCACGGGGCGATGTCGATATGGGTGTACGGCGCGGAGAACAATGCATGGGTCGTCCGTCTGGTCTCCCCCCTGCGCCGGGGGGTGACCGCGAGGCTGCCTCCCCGTGGCCTGTACCTGCTCTCGGGCGCGATGGCCGTGCCCCTCCTCGCGGC
>JBHHZN010000271.1:0-3204 GCA_046758155.1 Acidobacteriota bacterium
CGAGTTGCTGAGAGGGTGCGGGCGCCTGCTCCGCCATGGTCGCGGCGAGTTGCTCGGAGGGTGCGGGCGCCTGGGTGGGCTTCTGGGCGAAGCGCGACCGCATCGCGTTGAGGACCAGCCGACTACAGGCCTTCAGCGTCTCGTGGACGCCCACGCCGGTTGTCGCGATCGCCTCGTAAATCGGGGCGTTGTACCTGTTGATCGCGGCGTTGAGCTCTGCCACGCTCATCGCGTCTGGCAGATCCCGTTTGTTGAACTGAATGATGAGAGGCAGATCGCTCAGGTTCACATCGTAGGCAGCGAGGTTCTTCTCGAGATTCTCGAGCGACTCGATATTGCTGGGCAGCATCCGCTTCTGGGAGTCGGCCACGAAGACGACCCCATCGGCGCCTTTCAGGACCAGTTTGCGCGTCGTGTCGTAGAAGACCTGTCCAGGGACGGTATAAAGTTGCAGTCGTGTCCGCAGACCGCGGATCGTCCCCAGGTCCAGAGGAAGGAAATCGAAAAAGAGAGTGCGGTCGGTCTTGGTTGCCAGCGACAGCATTTTCCCTTTCTTGATGGACGACGGGAGATCGTTGTAAATGAACTGGAGATTGGTCGTTTTCCCGCACAGTCCAGGTCCGTAGTAAACAATCTTTGCTGTGATCTCCTTGGTGGAGTAGTTGAACAGGACCATCTAGGCCTCCGTCGCAGGCACCGGTCTTTTTCCGCTGATTCGGGCGAAGCGAGAATCTATGTCCGGTTCCCGGAGGAGTCAAACGCGCCTTTTCTTCCCTTTGGCCGCGCCACCCCGGGGATTCCGCATGAGGCGCGGCCTCTTCCGGTACCGTACGACGACCGGCGTCATCGACAGATCGAACGACTCGCGCAAGGAGTTCTCGATATAGCGCCGGTAGGAGAAATGAGGCGGTTCGGACCGGTTCGTGAAAACCAGAAATGCAGGCGGGTTTTCACCGGTCTGGACGGTATAGTACAGCTTGAACTCCTTGCCTCGCACGCCGCTCGGAGCATGTCGGGCCACGGCGCGCGCGAGCCATGCGTTCAAGCGTCCGGTGCTGAACCGTCGCATGGCCTGCTCATGGATCTGGTCGACTGTCGGGAGAATCCGCCCGATGCCCAGGCCGGTGCGAGCAGAGATCGGGAGAATGGGCACGAATGGGGCGAACTTCAGGCGCTCCCTCACCCGCTCTGGCAATTCCTCCCCTCGCCGGTCGCGGCCGATGAGGTCCCACTTGTTGAGAAGGACCAAGAAGGGCCTGTTCGCGTCGTGCGCGATTCCCGCGACATGGAGATCCTGCAGGGTCGGGGTCTCAACACAGTCCATGACGATCAAGACGACATCGGCTCCCTGGATGCGGCGACGCGATGACAGCACGGAGAGCGATTCCGGGCCGCGGCGGACGTGACCCCTTCTCCTGAGACCCGCTGTGTCGATGATCCGGTACCGGCGATCCCCGACGGCGAGGAGTGTATCGATGGCGTCACGCGTCGTGCCGGGCACGTCGCTGACAAGAACCTTGTCTTCACCGGCGAGCGCGTTGAGAAGAGAGGATTTGCCCACGTTGGGACGGCCCGCGATCGCGAGACTGATCGGCTTGGCCGGCTCCGGGGCGGCATCCGCCAGCACGTTGCCCGGGATAAACTCCGACACCTCCGCCTGCAGATCCTCGATCCCCAGATCGTGCGCGGCGGAGATCGTGGCCACGTGCTTGAAACCCAGGGTGTGGAACTCCCCGAGAGTGAAAGGTTGCCCCGGTGAATCGATCTTGTTGATCGCCAGGACGATGGGGTGCCCCATCGTGCGGAACACCCGAGCGAGATTCTCGTCCTGAGCTGTCAGCCCGGCGCGCCCGTCCACGACGAGAATCAGAACCGCGGCATCGGCGATGGCTCGCAGCACCTGGCGGCGGATCGCCTCATCGAGAAGGGGCTGGGCCGTCTCCAGGACCCCTCCGGTGTCAACCAGCACGACCGGCCGGCCGTTCCAGTCGCATGGCTTTTCATGGACATCGCGCGTCATCCCTGGTTCTCGATGAACCAGCGCCTCCCGGCGACCCACGAGTCGGTTGAACAGCGTGGATTTGCCGGTGTTCGGGGAGCCCACGATGACGATCTTGGGGGGGGGCATGACGGCGGCACCATAGCATGAGGACCCGGAGGCGGGAGAGCTAACTATAGATTTTCGTTGACATTGAAGGTAGTTGTTCCCTAAAATGCGCCGCTAAGTCCTTGAAGCAGAATCAGAAGGAGGTCGAGGGATGATCAAGGCCGATATCATCAACGCGGTTTCCGAAAGGGCCAAAATCACGCGAGTGAAGGCTGTCATCGCGGTGGAAGCTGTCCTCGGCGCCATGAAGGAGTCGATGAGACGCGGTGAACGAATCGAGTTGAGAGGATTCGGCGTCTTCCAGGTGAAACCGAGGAAGAAAGGTATCGGCCGGAACCCCCGGACCGGTCGCGAAGTCCGCATCCCTCCCGGGAGAACCATCCGGTTCAAGCCGGGCAAGAATTTCAAGGACCTCACCTAGCAGGGCGGATGCGTTGAAGCCCGAATGACAATCTTACCTCGTCCCCCGCGCGGATCTGCAGCTCCCGGCGGACAGCACGATAGCCCGGCCTGACCACTTCGATGACATGGCGGCCGGCGGACAGTCGCAGGTCACCATGCAGCCCGGCGACCCTTGCCGCGGATCCATAGAACTCTCCATCGATGTAAACCGAAGCATCGGCGGGCCGGATGTCCAGCCGGGCGAACCCGGCATCCTCCGATGGCGGGGCCTCGGCGGGAGGCGGACGGATCTCCACAGGTTCATCGCGATCGCGCGAGGCGGCCGGTCCTCCGGAATCAACCCTCCCGACCGGCCCGGCGGTGCCGTATCCTTTCTGCATCCGGAAGTCGAAACTCACGAGCTCCCCGGCCTCGGCGGTGAATTCCCGCGTGACCGTCCGGCGGCCGCGGCGCGTGAACGTGATGGTGTGTGAGCCGGGCTCGATCCGGAGATACTGCGGATACCCGTCGTAATCGTCGGCGGCGCCGATGTATCGCCCGTCCAGATAGACGTCCGCATCCTCGGGCCGGACGTCCGTGTCCACGAACGATTCGTCCACCCGGGTCTCGTAAACGTGGTCCGCGTAATAGACCGGGTACCCGTAAAAGACCCCGTACGGTGCTCCGTAGGGAAAGTACGAATACGAGGGAGAGTA
>JBHHZN010000272.1:0-3165 GCA_046758155.1 Acidobacteriota bacterium
CGGTCCTGCCGGGGTTCCCGTCCACCCCACGCGATGAGAAGCGCCTCGATCGGCTCCGGGGCATGCCGATTCACATGTTCGCGGGGGGCGCGGACCATCAATGGGCCGAGGCCGAGCGCTCGACCAGGAGGCGGCTGCAGAAGCTGGGCATCGATGCGAGCGTCGAGGTCTTCCCGGGCGAGGGGCACGTGCCGCGCAGCATGACGACCGAACGCTTCCTGAATCTGCTGGATGGCCTGCGCGGCCGGTGAGAAGCAGCCCGCACCTGGAGGCGTCGGGATGCCGGTGAGCCGCGCGCCGACGTCCGGGCGGCGCGCCGTGAAGGATCCGCGGACGGTGCGGGTGACACGCGCGCGGATACCGCGCGGTCCGGAGCACGGCACGTATGCGCTGATCCTGCGCGCGGCGTCGAGACGCCGCATCCGGATCGGGAAGCTCGGGACCCTGGCCGTGCGGCCCGGATCCTACGTTTACGTCGGCAGCGCGTACGGGCCGGGCGGACTGCGGGGGAGATTGCGGCATCACATGCGCCCCGCGGCCAGGCCGCACTGGCACATCGATTACCTCAGGCGATGCACCCGCCTCGACGGCGTCTGGCTCGCGCTGGATGCGCCGTCACGCGAGCACGCGTGGGCCGGTGTTTTCGAGCGATTTCCCGAGAGGATGATCCCCCTGCTGGGGTTCGGTTCGTCGGGTTGTTCCTGTCGCACGCACCTGTTCTTCTTCCGGATGCCACCGGACCTGAAGCGGTTTCGCCGGTGCGTTCGCGCTCGCGTGCCCGGCCACGCGAGGGTCGAAGGCATCCCCATCGCGGCTGAGGCCGGCTGGGTCCTCCCCGCGTGTGAGACCTCCCGCCGGAGGGACGCGCCTTACAGCTCTCGCTTCCAGGTGAGACCGAGATGGAGGATCCGCAAGACGAGATCCTCGTAGCCGACCCCCGCCTTCTCGGCCGATTCGGCGAAGTCCTCGCCGTAGGCCAGCTCCGGGTTGGGGTTGGCCTCCAGGAAGAAGAGCTGGCCATCCTCGGTCAGGCGGAAATCCATTCGAGCGTATCCGTTGAGGTTCAGGATCTTGAAGATGCGCCGTGAGATGCGCTGGACGTGAGCGAGCAGCTCGGGGGAAAGCTTCGCGGCGGTCGTCTGGACGCCCATTTCCTTTTGATACTTCCGGTCGAACTTCACCTTGCGCGTGGCGATGACCGGCAGGTCGTCTCCTTGTTTCTTGATGTCCAGCTCCATCGGCGGAAAGACGGTGAGGCGCCGGTTGCCCATCACGGCCACGTACAGGTCCCGCCCCGGGATGTACTGCTCGCCGATCGCGTCCGTCCGGATCTTCTCGTGGATGAACCCGACCCGCTCGACCAGGCTCTTGTCGTCCTCCACGATCGACTGGCGGCTGATGCCGAGCGACGCGTCCTCGACCAGCGACTTGAGGAAGATCGGAAACGGCAAGGCGCGTACCCTGCGGATGGTGCGATCGCGTGGAAAGACCTGGAAGCGGGGCACGCGGATCTTGTGATAAGTGAGCAGCTTCTTGCTGAGAGCCTTGTCCCGGGCAAGCATCATTCCCAGCGGGTTGCACCCCGTGTGGCGAACGTTCAGCATTTCCAGGTAGCTGACCACGTTCTGGTCCAGCATCGCCTCGCCGCCGAATTCCTCGAGGAGGTTGAACACGATCGTCGGCTCCCACTCCTGGATCGCCTTGTGCAACACCCCCAGGTCCCCGTAAACCCCCAGCGGCTTCACGTCGTGGCCCAGGTCCTCGATCGTGACCGTGACGTCGTACTCCGTTTTCCATGGCTCCCTGGTGTAGTCCTCGATCTTGCCCGCCTCGGCGGGTGGGACCAGATCCCTGTGCATCAGGACCAGGACGCGCTGTTTTTTCACAGGGTCACTCTCCTCGGAGTCGTGTGCAGGAAGGTCATCATGTACATGGTCAGCACGATGCCGAGATCCGTTTTCACCTTGCGGCGATCGCCCACCACCCGCAGGTCCAGTTCCTGGCACCGGCCGATGATCTCCGTCAAGACCTGGTCCAGCGTGTACTGGCTCTCCCCCGTCCAGTAGGCGACCCGCCGCCGCAACTCGGGCGCGATCCGGCGCACGAACGAGGAGGCCCTCTCCCTGCCGCGGTGTTCGGCGGCGAGGGAGAACAGACGGAGCAGGGCGCGATCATACAGGTCGGGGTAATCCTTGCTGTAAAACTTCTGCTTGCGCTCGTAGTGCCCTCGGAGCGTGAGCTTGATGCCGCTTATCGCATCGACCCTCCGGCGGTTCATGGTCGGGGGACGCCGGCCCGCGATCTCCTCCATCAGCGCGTCGACGTAGAGGAGCTTTTTCAGGGCGGGCCACTTATCGTAGCGCTTGCGCCAGTTCGAGCGTGGCGTCAGCCAGACGGCGAAGGTCTCGGCGAAGTCCTCGTCGGGATGCGCCTGGGCGTACCAGGCGGCGAGGTGCTGCACGTACTTGCGGCTCGAAGGCTTGGGCCGGTAAGTGACCGGGTACCGCTTGGAGGATTTCCCGAAATGTCTGCGCCAGTCGCGGCGACGGCTGAGATGGAAGGCATGGTCGAGGGCATGGCCCACCTCGTGGCGCAGGATGCGCATGCATTCACGATGCGATGATCCCTCGGCTTCGAGCATCATCGCGCGCTCGAGGCGAACGAGTCGCGGGTGGGTGAGGTAGAAGGGGACCGCCACCCCCGGCACGCCGGCCGGACAGAACCATTCGTCGGACACCCAGAAATGAGGCTTGAAGAGCAGTCGCCGCCGGGCAAGCTCCTCGTGGATCCGTTCGATCCGGGCCTGCACCGGCGTGCCGGCTAGGGACACGCCCAGATCGCAGAGCCGCAGGCCCAGAAGCGTCTTGGTATCGGCCCCGGCCCAGGAAGGCCGGCGGCGCCGGCTCCGGCCGGCGCGGCGCGTCATTCGGGAATCACCATCGCATCTCCTCTCGGGCAACGTAGTATGTTTGCAGTCCCCCGAGAACTCAAGGGGGGCGGCAAGCACGGTCGATGGGGGCCGGCCAACGGCCGCTCGGCGCGCTGCCGACCGGGGGAGGGTGTCTCGATGAGCTTGTTCGCGCTTTTCGCCGTGCTGATCACCGTGACGGCCTTGCTAAGCTATCTCAACGAGCGGTTCCTGCACCTGCCGCCCACCATCGGCGT
>JBHHZN010000273.1:0-3159 GCA_046758155.1 Acidobacteriota bacterium
GAGCGGACCGATACCTGCGTCGTCGCGGCGGCGGGAGTGATATCGGAGGCGATGACGGCCCTGGCGATCGCGGAGGCCTTCCTCGAGAAATTCGGGGGCGACTCGATGGACGAGATCCGGCGGAACTACCAGGGCTATCTCCAACAGCTGAAGGAGTACTAGCCGGTGATCCGTGTCCTGGCGATCGCGATGCTGGCGTTCGGCGCCCTCATCATCGTCGCGCGCAACCTGCCCCGACCCGAACCCGCGGTCGGCCGCACCGCGGCCGCAGAGCGTCCCACGACGGAGGCCGAGCGGGAGGAGCCGTCCGTCGCGGAAGGGATCCAGGCCATGATTCTCGGCGCCGCGCAGGATGGCGGGGTTCCCCACCTGGGATGCACGCAGGAGCTGTGCGAAACGGCCCTTCAAGATCTCCGCAAGGTCGTCAGGGTGTCTTCTCTGGGTCTCATCGTGCCGGGCGGGGGCGGCCTGGACAGGCTCTTCCTGGTCGACGCGACGCCGGACATCCGATCCCAGGTCGCTTCGGCCTTGGGCGGAATCGGCCGCAGGCGCCGGCCTGCCGGGCTGCCCGTGGACGGGATCCTGCTGACCCACGCTCACATCGGGCACTACACAGGCCTGATGTATCTCGGCAAGGAGTCCATGGACGCCCGCCGCATTCCGGTTTACGCCAGCGCCCGCATGGCCGCCTTCCTGGAGGCCAATAGCCCCTGGAAGAGACTGGTGTCGGAGGAGAATATCGCATTACGGATCATCCGACCGGGCCAGCCCATTCAGCTCTTGTCCGATCTTACCGTCGAACCGCTCCAGGTCGCCCACCGCGAGGAAGAATCCGATGTCCTCGGGTTTCTCATCGAAGGGCCACGCAAGCGATTGCTCTATATCCCGGATATCGATGCGTGGGGTCGCTGGGATCGGGACATCGGGACTCTGGTGGCATCCGTTGATGTCGCGATTCTGGACGGGACATTTTTCTCCACCGGGGAACTGCCGGGGCGATCCCTCGAGGAGATCCCCCATCCGTTCATCATCCAGACGATGGATCGTCTGCAGGCCCTCGTGGAGGCCGGTCATCGTGTGATCTTCACTCACCTGAACCATACCAACCCGGCGCTCGAGCCGGGCACCGCCCAGCGCAAGCAGATCGAGAGCAGGGGATTCGAGGTCGCGGTCGAAGGGATGAGAGTCGAACTGTGATGGGAGCCATCCTCGCGCTGGACCAAGGAACGACCGGCTCGAAGGCCGGCGTCTTCGCCCCGTCGGGACGGTTGCTCGGTTTGGGCCGTGCCCCCGTGGCGACGCGCTTCGGGCGCGAGGGCCGCGCCGTGCAGGATCCCGCCGAGATCCTCCGGACGCAGCAGCTCGCGATCCGGCGGGCGCTGGCCGCCGCGGGCCATCCGCGGATCACGGCGGCGGGGATCTCCACCCAGCGTTCCACCTTCGTGGTCTGGGACAGGCGGAGCGGCCGGCCGATCGGGCCGGCTCCGACGTGGCAGAGCACGACGGCGGCCCGGGTCTGCGCCGATCTGAAGGATCATGCCGAGGCAGTAAGACAACGCACCGGATTGCCACTCTCACCGCATTACAGTGCGTCGAAACTCTCCCGTCTGCTCGAACTGAGGCCGAACGTGCGACGCCGGGCGGAGGCCGGACATCTTCTGTTCGGCAACATCGCGACCTTTCTTCTCTGGCACCTGACAAAAGGGGAAGTCCATGCGACCGACCCGACCCATGCGGCCAGGACCCTGTTGTTCAACCTCGAGAAGCTGAAATGGGATCGGTGGTTGATGGACCTGTTCGGTGTGCCCCCGGAGATGATGCCAGAAGTCCGCCCGAGCCTCTCGGAGTTCGGTTCGATCCGTGTCGGCGGCCGGAACATACCCGTCCACGCGTGCCTGGGCGATCAGCAGGCCGCGCTCATCGGTGTCACCGGGCTGGACGGCGGCCGGAATCCCGGCACGGCGCTGGTCAATTACGGCACCGGGGCCTTCGTCCTGATCCCGACCGGGAGCAAGCCGGCCCGGCGCGCCGGGATGCTGACCAGCCTCGCCTGGACCGGGCCGTCGCGGCGGTGCTACCTGCTCGAGGGTACGATCAATGCCGCCGGAGCGACGCTGGACTGGCTGAGACGAAACATGGGCGCGCCGCAGTCCCTCGAGAAAATCGAGCAGCTGTGCCGTGAGTCGACCGGCGATACCTGGTTGCTTCCTGCGTTCTGGGGGCTGGGCTCCGCCTACTCGAGGGTGCAGGATGCCATCTTGCCCACCATCGCCCTGTCAACGGGCCCGCCGTCCTCCTTGTCGGATCTGACGCGGGCCGGCGTGGAGGCGATCGCGCACATGGTGGCGGTCGTGCTGGAACGCGGCACGGGGACGGGCAGGGCCGTCCGCCGGGTCGTGGCCACCGGCAATCTGACCCCCTTGCGCTACTTGCTGGAGTTTCAGGCATCGCTGTTGCCGGGCGTGGCGGTCGTCACCACGATGGAGGCGGAGGCATCGCTGGCCGGGATCGCCCTCGCCGCGACGTCGGATGCGGGCGGCAAGCGCGGGCGCCCGCCACGCATGGGGGCATCCTCCAGGCCGATCCCCACCACGCTGCGATCTCGCCGCCTGGCCGTTCACAGGCACCGCGAGTGGCGCCGATTGATAGCCCTGGCGCGGATCTGGAAAGAGGTCGCGGAGGCGTACTCGTGATCACTCGCCGCGCCGCTCTGGGGGAACTGACGCTTTTCCTGGTGCTGGCCTTCTCTTTCATCTGGTTGTGGGCCCATACGCTCATCACGGGGCTCGTCATCTACGCGCTCGGCCTGGGCCTGGCGATCACGACACATATCATCCATCACGAGACGCCGCGAGAACTCGGGTTGCGCATCGATAATATGGGACCCGCGATCAAGGATGCCGCCGTGCCGGTGGTGCCCATCGTTTCGTCCCTGCTCCTGTACAGTTTTGTCAGCGGGCACTGGAGTCCCAGGGCCCTGGACCCCCAGCGCTTCATCGAACTGTTCTGCTGGGCTTTTTTCCAGCAGTATCTGTTGCAGGCGTTCATCCACCGCAGGGTCGCCGGGCTCGTGGGCCGACCTCTCCTCCGGCAGCTTCTGGTAGGGGCCATCTTCGCCTCCCTGCATCGCCGCACTGCGACGCACGTGTCGAAAGTAAC
>JBHHZN010000274.1:0-3145 GCA_046758155.1 Acidobacteriota bacterium
TCCGCCCGAACAAGGATGGGACGCTGCCGGAGGAGAGGCTGGTGCGCAATCTCGGGTTGATCAAGGAGAGAGATCCGCGCGAGATCTTGATCCGGGGCCTGGAGGGATACATGGCGGCGATCTTGGCGGCGGTCCGGCGCATCCTCGGATTCGACCACGAGGAGACGCTCGTTCATAAACTGAAGGATCTCAGGTGCAGTCGGACATGAGTTTCGGCGGCGGTCGGGGAAGATCGCGAAGATCCGTCTACTCGGCCCGTCTTGTCGGGGCCGCCCTCATCGGGCTGGCTGTGCTCGCCTGGTGGTTCTTGCACCTGGTCGGTGTCCGGTAGGATCGGGCCCGACAGGGCTGTCAGGGCCATGCATCCGATCGTGATCTTGGGGGCGACGGCCACCGGCAAGAGCGCCCTCGCCGTCGCCGTGGCCCGGCGGCTCGGCGGACGTATCATCAGCGCCGATTCGGTGCAAGTCTATCGTGCAAGCCGTCGCGGCAGGTGCGCGATCACGTCCCCCATGAACTCATCGATGTGGCCGATCCCGAGGAGCCGTTCTCGGCCGGGGACTTCGCGCGAGCCGCGGCGGCGGCGATCGCCTCCTGCCGGCGAGATGGGGTGACGCCGATCATCGCGGGTGGGACCGGTCTTTACATCAGGGCCCTTCTGTGCGGCATCGCCGAGATGCCGCCGCGCGACATGGGCGTGCGCCGGAAGCTGTATGCGATGGCGCGCACCGGCCCCCCGGGGGCACTTCATGCCCTCCTGCGGAGAGGCGATCCGGAATCGGCCGAGAGGATCGGACCGAACGATTTGCAACGCATCGTGCGGGCCCTGGAGGTGCTGGAGCTGACCGGAAAGCCCCTGAGCGGGCATATCCGGGCCCGGTCGTTCCGGCCGGATGCCCTCGTGGCGCTGAAGGTCGGCCTCACGATGGCCCGCGAGAAACTGTACCGCCGGATCGAGGAAAGGGTTGAAAGAATCTTCCAAACCGGTATTGTTGAGGAGGTCCGCGGGCTGATCGCCAGGGGGGTCCCGTCGGATTGCAACGCGTTGAAGGCCCTGGGCTACCGCGAGGTGGTGGACTCCTTGAAGGGGCGGATGGATTTGACCGACACTAGGGAATGCGTCAAGCGGAACACGCGCCGCTACGCGCGCCGGCAGATCTGCTGGTTCAGACGGGAGAGGGATGTCCACTGGCTCACGGTCGACGACGAGCCGGAAAACCTGCAGCGGCTGCTCGGGAAAGTCCTGGAACTGTACGGACGATACGGGGGAGGGTGCAAGGTGGTGCCGAAGGGACGACACGATGGATGCTGATAACGCGCTGAACGTCCAGAACTCTTTCTTTAATCAGATCCGGAAGGATCGCAGCCGGATCAACGTGCTCTTCACGAACGGGCAGAAGGTCTCCGGGATCATCAGAGCGTTCGATAAGTTCACATTCCTTCTGGATACGAAGAGCGGAGAGCAGATCGTTTTCAAGCATGCCGTCGCAAGCGTCTCGATGAACAGACATGCTGGCGGGCAGCCGAGACCAGAGCGCCGACCTGCGGCCGGCCCCGGGGCTGAGAGCAGGGGATTCGGGAATTTCATCGATTTCAAGGAAAAGAAGTCGTGATGAATCGCGTCGGCTGGCTCCTGCTCCTGATGGTGGCCGGTCACGCCGCGGCCCGGAGTCCGGTCGCCCTGACCCCCTACGTGCAGACTCGCCCGGATGGCTTCTACATCGACTGGCTCGAGGGATATGTCGGTGGGTACGGGCGGCGCTGGATATTGCACGACATGCAGCGCGACAAACGGTATGCGCGTCGGGTGCGCCAGCAGACCCTCGATGACGGACGCATGAAGGTTCTGGCGACCCTGGCGGGCATCTACCTGGAGGACGGGCGGACTCTGATCGAGAACAGAGAGGTGTACGAGAAGGTCCGCGCCTTCGTCAACGATTTCCCGGCCGAGGACAGCCGCGTGATCAGCGGGAGTCACCTCGAGGCCAGGATGCGTTTGCCCCTGTACGGCGGCAGCGGGTTGATGGCGATCGTTCTCGACAGCGGTCCGCTGGGGATTCAGGCCGCGGACGGCGATGGTCCGGGCGAGGCGGCGGATGTCGTCACCGGCCTGATCGTCGATGCCAGCGACCTCGAGGGGGAGGATCGTCCGGCGCCCGCTCTGTTCCCGCGCATCGTCGACGAGGATGGGCGCGAGATCTATAGCCGGGCCGTGGGCGAGCTCGAGGCCGTGCTGACTCGCGGCCTGATGCGATACGCTGTGATGAAGCCGGGAGCCACCGGCTCCGGTGAGGAACCGGACCCGTCCAGGCCTTTGGGACCGCGGCCGTTGCGGATCAAGGCCCTCGGGACCACGGGAAGCGCCCATACCGATCTCGTGATATCGCGCGCGGATGGCGATCGCGTCCTGGAGGCGGCGCGTAACGCCGATTTCCTTGCTCGGTGCCATGTGGTGACATTGATGGATCGATCCGAGCGGTCGGGAGCCGTCACGATTCGCCGCCGCTCGAACAGGCGGAAAGTTACGCCGACTCGCCCGGAACCGGAAGATCCGAACAAATACCATTAGGGTTTTCGCCGCCACCGATTGGATGAAGGGCCGAATGCATGGGGCTGACGCTTGCCAATGTGCTGACCATTCTTCGCATGGTGGTCATCCCTTTCTTCATCATGGCCATCGGGTACAACCGGAGCGGCTGGGCCCTCATCTTGTTCGTCGCAGCGGGGCTGACGGATCTGCTCGACGGATTGATCGCGCGCGTCTGGAAGCAGCAGACCAGTGTGGGCGCGATCCTGGACCCGATGGCGGACAAACTGCTGCTCACGGCCGCGTTCGTCATGCTGGCGATTCCGAACGCCTCGAAGGCCTTTCCCGATCTTTTCCTGTTCAACAGGATACCGATTTACGTCGTGATCATCACGATCAGCCGGGACGTGTTCATCTCCCTGATCTCGCTCGTGGTGTACATGACGATCGGTCAAACGCGCTTTCCTCCCTCCATGCCGGGGAAGCTGACCACGGTGGTGCAGATCCTGACGGTCTGCGTGCTCCTGCTGGGCAATTACCTCCGGCGCGAGCTGGTCGTGCTGGGCCCACTCATGGTCTGGTCGAGTCTGACGATGACCCTGATCTCGGGTTTTCACT
>JBHHZN010000275.1:0-3143 GCA_046758155.1 Acidobacteriota bacterium
ATCACGGGCGTCCTCGAAGCACTCGGACTGCGTCGGGCCGCACAACCCCGGGAGGCTGATATCATGCTCCTGAACACGTGTTCCATCCGGGAGAAGGCGGCTCAAAAGATCTTCACGCGCCTTGGACAGCTGAAACGGTTCAAGGTCAATCGACCGCACATGGTGATCGGCGTTTGCGGCTGCGTGGCTCAACAAGAGCAAGAACGGATCTTCGCCAGGGCCCCATTCGTGGATCTCGTCCTGGGCCCACGCAAAATTCCGTCCCTTCCGGATCTCATCAGACAATCGAGAGCCCGCCAGCACGCACTCGGAGTGTTCGACCCGAGAGATAGGCTGGTACCGGAGGTGGAAAACGTCCGTCGTGTCTCCAGGACCCGGGCCTACATCACCGTGATGGAGGGATGTGACAAGAGCTGTTCGTTCTGCATCGTCCCGCTCACCCGGGGCAGGGAAGCGTGCCGCGCGCCGGATGCCATTCTGCGGGAGGTCGCAGGGTGCGTTCAGGGGGGTCTGCCCGAGATCGAGCTGCTTGGACAGAATGTGAACGCCTGGAGATACCGGGGTGAGGGGGGATGGAACTTCTCGCGCCTGCTCGGCGAGGTGGCCCGTGTTCCCGGCGTGCGCCGTCTGCGGTTCACGACGAGCCACCCACTGCATCTGCGGGATGAGATCATCGAGGTGATGGGCTCGCATGAGACCATCTGCCGGTTCCTGCATCTCCCCGCGCAGTCGGGCTCGGATCGCATCCTCAAGAGCATGAGACGAGGCTACACCCGGTCCCGGTACCTCGACAGGATCCGGAGACTGCGGGGGCGCATGCCGGACATCGCGCTCTCGACCGACATCATCGTCGGGTTCCCGGGTGAGACGGACGACGATTTCGCCGCCACGCTGGACCTTCTGCGCGAGGTCCGCTTCGACTCCGTCTACTCGTTCATCTACTCACCTCGGCCCGGCACGCCGGCCGCCGAGATGGATGACCGCGTGCCACCCGAGGAGAAAAAAGAGAGGCTGCGGCGCCTGCAGTCCATCCAGGACGAGATCCAACTCGAGCGCAACGTCCGCTGGGTCGGCCGCGTCGTGGAGGTCCTGGTGGACGGCCCTTCTGCCAGGGGTGCGGGGCAATTGCAGGGGCGGATCAGCCAGCATGTGCCCGTCAATTTCGACGGCGAGCCCTCCCTCGTGGGGCGCTTCGCGAGGGTCCTCGTCGAGTCCGCCGGGCGCCACAGCTTGAGAGGACGGCTCCACCCGGATGAAACTGCCCTTGACTTGAGCCTTTCAACAGAATATAACTCGAACAGGGATTCTAGCGCTTCAGCTTTCCCGGGCTCACCCGGCGGCGGGAAACCTTCATCGAGGCACGGCGGATTATGACCATCAAGATGAAGATCAAGGGTTTGATGATCGACCCGATGACCCAGATGCCCATCATCGTCCTCAAGGACCCGGAGGGGGATGCCGTGCTGCCGATCTGGGTGGGGCTCTTCGAGGCCAATGCCATCGCCCTGCAGATCGAGCAAGTGGCGACGCCCCGGCCGATGACGCACGATTTGCTGAAAAATCTCATCGGGGAGTTCGAGGCCAAGGTGGAGAAGATCGTCGTCAATGACCTCAAGGAAAACACCTTCTACGCCCAGATCCACCTCCAGCGCGGTGGAGGGATCCTCCGCATCGACGCCAGGCCGAGCGATGCCATTGCGCTCGCGCTCAGGGCCGGAGCCCCGATATTCGTGGAGGAAAAGGTCGTCAGCCGCGCCAAGAAGGTGGACATGACCAAGGATGCCAGCGAATCGGATCGCTGGCGGCAATGGCTGGAAAAACTCGACCCCGAGGACTTCGGAAAGTACGAGATGTAGGGCGCAGGGCAGGCCCCCACCCACCACTCGTCCCAGCAGCGTTCTTGACACGCCCTGCACCCCGTTCATACAATGCACTGCCATTCAGGCCCGCGCAGCCTCGCGCCTGGTCGTACCCAGTTTGGTCGTTCCACTCGAGAAGTCTTTCGTTCATGGCTGGGAACTCAAATTGCGGCACCACGTGATCCCATGATCCTCGCGATCGCCAACCAGAAGGGCGGAGTCGGGAAAACGACAACGGCGATCAATCTCGGCGCCGCTCTGGCCCAGAAGGGATTCAGGGCTCTTCTCGTCGATCTCGACCCGCAGGGCAACTGCAGCCTTTCCTACCTCGAGCGCACCCCGGAACGACGCTCCGTCTACGATGCTCTGGTTGAACCCAACCTCACACTGCGCGATGTCATCGTCCGATCGTCGATCGAGAACCTCGACGTCGCTCCGTCGCGCATCTCTCTCGCCAAGCTGGAGAGCCGTCTGGTCGGAGAACTCGACGGCCATTTCCGGCTGAAGGACCGGATGAAAGGCGTGGCCGACGATTACGAATACGTCATCATCGACACGCCCCCGACGCTCGGCCTCCTCACGATCAACGCCTTCGTCGCCGCGACGCACCTGCTCGTGCCGGTGCAAAGCTCGTATTTCTCTCTGGAGGGAACTGATGATCTCCTCGAGACCGTCGAGAAGGTAAAAGCCCGCCCCAACCCCGACCTGGAGTTGCTCGGGGTTCTCATAACCTTGCACGACAGGCGCACGGTCCTCGGACGCGACATCAAACGCCAGATCATCGAGGTCTTCGGAGACAAGGTCTTCAAGACCGTCATCTCCAAGAATGTGAGGCTCGAGGAGAGCCCCGCCTACAAGGAGCCCATCTTCAGCTTCGCCCCCGACAGTAGTGGCGCCCTGGACTATTACCGGCTGTCTGAGGAGGTGATCGGCCGTGTCTAAGCTTCGTGGACTTCCCAGCAAGATGAAAATGCGGCACGACTTCCATTTCGTGGAGGAACTCTCGGTCCCACACGATCCCGCACCCATCGGCAAGATGATTAACATCGATCTTCTGGACGTCAATCCCCACCAGCCCAGAAAATCGCTGGGCGAGATCGGCGATCTCGTCTCATCGATCAAGGAAAAGGGACTGCTCGAACCCATCCTCGTCCGCGAGATCAATGGCCGCTACCAGATCATAGCCGGCGAGCGCCGCTATCACGCGAGCAAAGCCGCCGGCCTCCGGCAGGTCCCCTGCATCACCATGGACGTCGACGAAAGGGGAGTGCTCGAGATCTCTCT
>JBHHZN010000276.1:0-3127 GCA_046758155.1 Acidobacteriota bacterium
AACATCCAGATCGCCGTCGCCCTGCTGCTCGGCTGGCTCGTTTACCGCAGGGGCGTGCCGGTCTTCTGGCCGTCACTGGTCGGGTTCATCATCCTGCTGGCCGCCGTGATCTTCGGGGCGCGTTTCGCCGCGTGGTTTCCTGCGCTGTCTCAGATGACGGTCTCCACCTGGGTCTGGATCTTGATGATCTACTCGTTCATCGCCTCCGTTCTCCCGGTCTGGCTGCTGCTGCAACCGCGCGATTACCTGAACTCGCACCAGCTCCTGACCGGCTTGACGCTGATGATCCTGGGCGTGCTGGTGCTGCATCCGACCATCAAGGCCCCGGCGATCAACGCCCACCCGGCCGGGGCGCCTCCGCTGTTGCCGTTCCTGTTCATCACGATCGCCTGCGGCGCCATATCGGGGTTTCATGGTCTCGTATCCTCCGGGACGACCTCGAAGCAGATCGCCTGCGCGACCGACGCCCGGCCGATCGGCTACGGGGGGATGCTGGGCGAAGGGGTGCTGGGCATGATCGCCGTGCTCGCCACCACGGCGGGGTTCGCGACAACATCCGAATGGTTCACGCACTACGCGAGCTGGGGCGCCGCCTCGGGCCTCAGCCCGAAGCTGGGGGCCTTTGTCACCGGAGGCGGATCGTTCATCGCCGCGCTCGGCGTGCCCGCGGCGACGGCGCAGACGTTCGTGGCCGTGATGGTCATCGCTTTCGCGGCCACCTCCCTCGACACCGGCGCGCGCATCCAGCGGCTCATCATCACCGAGCTGGCGGATGCCTACCGGATCAAGCCGCTCACCAACCGGTACGTGGCCGGCACGGTCGCCGTCGGCAGCGCGTTTGTCCTCGCGCTCACCCAGGCCGGCGGCAAGGGCGGGCTGGTGCTCTGGCCGCTGTTCGGCACCACCAACCAGCTCGTGGCCGGCGTGACCCTGCTCGTCGTTTCCGTCTGGCTCCGGCGAGCCGCCCGCCCGGTCGTCTATACTCTCGTCCCGATGTTGATCGTGGTGGTGGCCACATGCATCGCGATGATCGGCGAGATTCACGGGCATGTCGCCGACGGAAGCTGGCTGCTCGCGACCAGCGGCGGGATCATCCTCGTCCTGGACATATGGGTTCTGGCCGAAGGGGCCGTCGCGCTATGGTCCATCCGGACCCAGGACAGGGTTCGACCGGCGTGAAAAACGGCGATATCTCGACCCGGGCGCGGGACCGGCACGACGGGATGCCGGGACGCCGGGGAGCTTCCGCCGGGCGACGAGAAGCACCGGAAGTTCTTTCGGAAGGAGACGATTCGACATGACCACCGTTGGACGGACCGACCTCGGCGGCCGTTTCCCGGGAACCGCCGGCCTGGCCCTGCTTGCCGTGATGCTGGCCCCGATCGCCTGTGGCATCTCGACGCCGCCTCCGGCCAGGTCCGGGTCGAGCGAGCATGCGGCTCGGACCGTGAGAGGATTCGTCCAGGTCAAGCCCGGAGGCCCGCGCGAGGAGGTCGACATCGCGGTCCACGAGGCCCCGAGCCACCTGAAGACGACCGCGGCCGATGAGGGAAGCCTGGACGCGGGCGAGCTTGTCCTCGGCGTTCAGATCGGCGGCCACGCGGTCGCATACCCCATCCGGTACCTGGCGATGTTCGAGATCGTCGACGACACGGTCGGCGATACGCCGGTGGCACCCTCCTGGTGACCGATCACCGGCTCGGGCGTCGTGTACGCCCGCTCGATCGGTGACAGGATACTCACGTTCGATTTCGCCGAAGGGCTGCTCAACGATAACCTCCTCATCGTCGACCGGGAGACGAGCAGCCTCTGGTCCCAGCTTGACGGCAAGGCGATCAGCGGGCCCCTGGAAGGCACGCCGCTGCGCATCCTGCCTGCTCTGCAGACGACCTGGGGGCACTGGAGACGGCTTCATCCCGAGACCCGCGTGATGGTCGTCGAGGCAAAACACGGCAAGCCTTACTTCTACCGCAACAGCAAACCCGGCGCGCCTCTGCGGCGCTCGACCAGGCACGACACATCCGCGCTCGGCCTCGGGCTGGCGCTCGGCCAGGCATCGATGTACTTCCCCTTGTCCGAGCTGAAACGCTCGCCCCAGCCGATCCGCGTGACTCTGGGCGATCGTCCGATCGTCGTCCACCACGTGGACGATGCCATGACCGCCTGGGCCGACGACGAGAAGGGCCAACTTCTGCCCGGCGTGCTGGCCTACCGCTCCGGATGGCTCAACTTCCACCCCCACTCGGCGATCTATCACGCCCCGGCCGGCGACTGAGCCCCCCGGCCCGCCGCCGCCCGAGCCGATCACACACGCAAGGCCGCACGCCGCGGCATCGCGTGCGGACCGTGCAGATGCGCCGGGGACGGTGGCTACCCGCCGGCGGCGACCAGCAGGAGGTTCTCCCGGCGCTTGTTGAGCGCGCGCGACACCGCCTTCAGCAACGGCAGGGAGAGACCCGCCGCCACGGCCGTCCAGGCAGCCATCAACCCCAGCACGACGATCGGGCTGCCCTGCAGGAGCGAGGAGATCGCCATGATCGACGCTGGAGGGCCCGCCAGCACCATGGTCAGGAACCCTCCGATCAAGGCTGCCGCCGCGTGAGGGTTGCCCGGCGTCCCGATCCTTCCGAGATCGGCCACCTTGGGAAAGACCACGGAAAGGAGAGCCGCGGCGGGAGCCAGAAGGAGAAACACGGAAACAGATCCCAGAAAGGCGGCCACCCAGCTCAAGGGCGAGCCCCCGGGAGCCACGATGAGGGCCGCGACCAGACAGAGCAGGGCCGCCCACCCGGCCATCACCGCGCAGCCGGCCGTCTTGCCCCGCACGATATCCCAGTCCGACACCGGCGCCAGGAATTCCAGGGTCAGTCCTGCCTGATCCGTCGCGAACTGGTTCACGAGGATCGGCTGCAGCGAGACCAGGTTGAAGAGAAACCCCAGCGAAAAAAAGAGGTGCCCATGGCCATGGATCAATCCCTGGAGTTCCGGATGTCTGGCGACCCGCGAGAACATCAACCCGAGGAGCAGGAGGACGGGCCCCCCGGAGTAGACAGAGAGCTTTCCCCGGACCGTCCGCATCGCCCGGGACGCCGTGGCACGGGTGACGCGAAGGAAGAAGGAGGTCCTT
>JBHHZN010000277.1:0-3111 GCA_046758155.1 Acidobacteriota bacterium
GCATTTCAGTCCATCCCGTTCGGCTCGGCGGCCACTCGCCACGACGACGGCGGCCGCCCCGTCGACGATGCCGCTCGCGTTCCCGGCGGTCACCAGATCGGTGTTGAAGACCGGACGCAGCTTCGCCAGGACCTCGGGGGTCGTTTCGGGACGTCGATGTTCGTCGGTATCGAACAGGATGCTCTGTCCTTTTTTCTTGATCTCGACCGGGACTATCTCCTCCTTGAACTTGCCGGCCTGGTAGGCCGCTTCGGCACGCTGCTGGCTCCGAGCAGCGAAGACATCCGCCTCCTCGCGGGTGATCCCCTTCTGTTTGGCCAGAACATCGGCCGTCTGGGCCATCATCAGCCCGCACGACTGATCCAGCAGCGCGGTGGTCAGGGAATCTTCGAGCCGGCCCTCCCCCAGGCGCAGACCCCTCCTCAGGCCGCGGATAACGTGGGGAGCCTGGCTCATGCTCTCCATGCCGCCCGCGAGGACCAGCTCAGCCTCCGAATGTCCGAGGAGATGGGCCGCTGAAACGATGGATTGAATCCCCGATCCGCAGAGGCGATTCACGGTCAGCGCCGGTGTGCTGGAGGGCACGGCCGCCTTCAGGCCCACGTGCCGTGCGCCATAGACCGCGTTCGCGCTTGTTTGCTGCGCGTTGCCGAAGATGACGTGGTCGATCGCGGAGGCGGCGACCCCCGAACGCGACAAGGCGCCACGCGCGGCGATGCCTCCGAGCTCGATCTCGGTGTGCCCGCTGAGAGCGCCGTTGAACTCACCCATGGCGGTACGGGCCCCATGGACGATAAGGACTTCGGATGGCATGAAGATATCCTCCCGGAAAGGATGATCATCCATTCTATCAGAGGGTTACGAGTGCGGCAACTTGGGCGCGCCGCCGCGCGGAACGCTCAGCCCAGGGGGCCGGGTCGGCGCCCCGTGTGCTTGACCGTGCGGCGGTAGTCATCGCCTTCGAGGTGAATCACTTCGCACATTTCGTACAAGCGCGATCGCAAGGCATCGCCGATCTGGTCCCTCAAGAGAGATCGAGAGCGGACACGATCATCGTCCGGCACAAACGTCGTGGTCTCATCCTCCATGTTGGAGGTGAAGAATGTCATCCGGCGCTCGTTGTACCGATTGTTGATGATATGCGAGAGGGTGTCGCGGACCCAGTCGGTCATCTTCGTGGCGCCCAGGTCGTCGAGGACCAGCAGCTCGGCGTTGAAGATCGGTTGGAGGATACTCCTCTCCGTCGTCCCCGACACCGGATTGTAGGAGGCCTGGATTTCCTTGAGGAGATCGCGGAAGTCGTAGAAAAGACCGTGTACCCCCTTGTCGACGATCAAACGCGTCAAGGCAGCGGCCGCCAGATGTGTTTTCCCCACGCCGCATGGTCCCAGAAGTAGCAATCCGAAGTCGTGGACGGGAAATTCCTCGACGAACTTCTGCACCTGGTACTTGGCGCGGCTCAGGGAGGCGTTCAGGGTGTCGTACGAATCGAAGGAGCAGGAACGATAGCGCCGGGGGATACGCGATGCCTTCAGGAGCCTCTCGGTCCGGCCCGGGCCCACGCACGCGCATCGGCTGGCGCGGGCGACACCCTTCTCATCCGTCTCGAGGGCGAAGCCCGTCCCCCCGCAAACCGCGCAGGGAGCACGGGAGCCCCGTCCGGAGCCGTTGCCGGGGGCTGGTGAGCAACGCGGGGATCCCTGCATCGAAGGCACCTAGTTCAAATACCCACGCAACTGCTGGCATCTTTGGGAACGGTTCAGCTTCTCGAGGGCCTGCGCCTCGATCTGCCTGATGCGTTCCCTCGAGAGGTTCATCATTTCACCGATCTCCTTGAGCGTCTTGGGCTCCTCGCCGCTGAGGCCGAACCGCAGTTTCACGACCTTCTCCTCCTTCGGCTCGAGGTCGACAAGAGCCGCATGGAGCAAGGTCTTGAGAGATGACCTGAGGAGCACATCGTCCGCCGAGGGCACCATGTCCTGTTCCAGCTTGTCGGAAAGGTGGAACTCATGTTCGTCGTCGATCACGGTGCTCAGCGAGACGTTGTCATCGGCAACGCGCAGCAGTGACAGGACTTCCTCGACCGTGATCTCCAACCGCTCGGCGATCTCATCCGGCGTGGGGCTCCGCTCCAGCTCGCCTGTCAGCGTGGAGATGGTCTTCCCGATCCGGTACAGAAGGTTCGCCTGCTTCTGGGGCAGCCTGAAGGCGCCGCTCTGATCGGACAGGGCGTGGATGATCGATTGTCTCACCCACCAGACGGCGTAGGTGATGAACTTGACGTTTTTCTTGGGGTCGAAGCGCTTGGCGGCTTCGATGAGGCCGATATTGCCCTCATTGATGAGGTCGCACCCACGGTACTTTTTCGCGAAGCTGACCACGAAACGCAGATTCGCCTCGACGAGTTTCTTCAGCGCCGCCTTGTCCCCCTTGGCGATGCGCGCCCCGAGCTTTTTTTCCTCGTCGGCGGTGATGCGAGAGAGCTTGGAGATCTCCTGGAGGTACTTCTTGAGGCTCTGGGAGCTGGAGCCATCACGGTTGATCCGTTCCCTGTCATCCATGGAGAGGAGATGCCCCCTTATCTGAAAGCAATGGACAGGCTGCTACACGAGCCACCATCCGTGACGCGATGCGGCGGGGATCCATGATCCGGCTGCTGCGACGGCCCGGCCCAGCGAGCCTCGCTGTTCGAGGTGAGCGCCTTGCCGCTCGGGCGATGGGCCGCCCCGCCGCACTCTGCCGGAGCATGGTAGCAAAATCCTCTCGCCACGACCAGATGCCCCCCACTTGCCCGGCACGCGCCCCTCATGGAGACGGGCCGGGTAGCGCTTCAACCGGCCGGCCCCCGGATCGGCGGTCTCCAGGAGAGGTTGAGTCCTCCAGCGGCCGTGGTGAATGGCGACTCACGCGATGGGATGCATGACGTTGAACGCTCGATCCGAGAGCGTGGGGCTCCGTTCACACGGGCGAAGCGACGCCGTCATGGGTGCAAGTCGACCCTCGATACCTCGGGCGTGGGTGCCGGCCGTGGTTTATTTCCCGTCCTCGACGTCGACGTATTCGGCATCGATGACATCACCTTCCTTCGTCTTCTCCGCCTGCGTGTGGGCT
>JBHHZN010000278.1:0-3106 GCA_046758155.1 Acidobacteriota bacterium
GGTGCCCCTGGACGGGGGGCGCTTTGCCCCCTCTGATCTCAACGACTTGTACCGGCGCGTGATCAACCGCAACAATCGCCTCAAGCGCCTGAGGGAGTTGAGCGCACCGGATATCATCGTGCGAAACGAAAAACGCATGCTGCAAGAGGCGGTGGATGCCCTGTTCGACAACGGCCGGCGCGGGCGCGCGATCACAGGGCCGAACAAGCGGCCCCTGAAGTCCTTGTCCGACATGCTCAAGGGCAAGAGCGGCCGGTTTCGTCAGAATCTCCTCGGCAAGCGGGTGGACTACTCCGGGCGCTCGGTGATCGTCGTCGGGCCGGAGCTACGCCTCCACCAATGCGGTCTGCCGAAGAAAATGGCGCTCGAGCTGTTCAAACCCTTCATCTACAACCGCCTCGAAGAGCGCGGGCTGGTCACGACCATCAAGAGCGCCAAGAAGATGGTGGAGAAGGAACGGCCGGAAGTGTGGGATATCCTGGATGAGGTGATTCGGGAGCATCCGATCCTCTTGAATCGTGCGCCTACGTTGCACCGGTTGGGCATCCAGGCCTTCGAGCCGATCCTCATCGAAGGCAAAGCCATCCAGCTCCATCCCCTGGTGTGCGCGGCCTACAACGCCGACTTCGACGGCGACCAGATGGCCGTCCATGTGCCGTTGTCGGTGGAAGCACAGGTCGAAGCCCGGGCGTTGATGATGTCCACGAACAACATTCTGTCCCCTGCCCACGGCAAGCCCATCATCGTGCCGTCGCAGGACATTGTTCTCGGCTTGTATTACATGACCCGCGAGCGGCCCAATGCGCGCGGCGCCGGGAAGCGCTTCGCGAATTTTCAGGAAGTACGTATCGCTTACGATCAAGACGCGGTGGATCTCCAGGCGCCGATCAGTGTGCGGCTCGATGGCCGCCGCGTCGAGACGGCCGTCGGCCGCGTTCTACTGTACGAGATCGTGCCGCCCGAGATTCCCTTCGCCGAGGTGAATCGCGTCATGAAGAAGAAGGAACTCGGCAGACTCATCGACCTCGCCTATCGCTACTCCGGCAACAAGGCCACGGTGATCTTCGCGGATAAGCTCAAGGACCTCGGCTACGAGTATGCCACCCGTGCCGGGGTGTCGATCGCCATCAAGGACATGGTGATCCCGGCGAGTAAGACGAAACTGCTGCAGGCCGCACACGCTGACGTCCGTGAGATTGAAGAACAGTACAACCAGGGCCTGATCACCGACGGTGAACGCTACAACAAGGTCGTCGACATCTGGGCCGACGTGACGGATCGGATTGCCGATGAGATGGTGCGCGAGCTGCAGACGGAAACAGTTGTCGATGAGAAGGGTAAGACAACCCAGGTAACCAGCTTCAATCCCATCTTCATGATGGCCGACTCGGGGGCGCGTGGCAGCGCGCAGCAGATTCGCCAGCTGGCGGGAATGCGCGGACTGATGGCCAAGCCGTCGGGTGAGATCATCGAGACTCCGATTACTGCCAATTTTCGTGAAGGGCTTACCGTGCTGCAGTACTTCATTTCGACGCACGGGGCGCGCAAGGGACTGGCCGACACGGCGTTGAAAACCGCAAACTCCGGCTACCTCACTCGGCGTCTGGTGGACGTGGCGCAGGACTCGATCATCACGGAGGAGGACTGCGGTGCGATGGATGGGATCGAGGTGACGCCGCTGCGCGAAGGCGGTGAGGTGATCGAAGGGCTCGGCGATCGCGTGTTGGGCCGGGTCGCGCTGGACGACATCAAGGACCCGCTTACCCATGAGGTCCTCGTTCCCGCCAACGAAGAAATCAACGAAGATCGGGTCCGCAGTGTGGAAGAAGCGGGCCTGGAGAAGGTCAAGATCCGCTCGGTCTTGACGTGTCAGTCACACCGGGGCGTCTGCGTGCGGTGTTACGGACGGGATCTGGCGCGCGGACACATGGTCAACCTGGGCGAGGCCATCGGCGTGATCGCCGCGCAGTCCATCGGCGAGCCCGGCACGCAGCTGACCATGCGGACCTTCCACATCGGCGGAACCGCCAGCCGGCGGGCCGAACAAACGACCCTGGAGGCACGCAACGACGGCATCGTGAAGTTCATTAATCTGGTCACGGTGACCAACAAGGACGGTGACTTGGTGGTCATGAACCGGAACGGCGAGCTCGCCGTCGTGGAGGTGCTGCAACCGGGGCGCGAGCGCGAACGCGAACGCTACCCCATGGTCTATGGTGCCAAGATCAAGAAGAAGGATCGAGCGCGGGTCAAGGGCGGGGAGCTGCTGGCAGAATGGGATCCGTACACCATCCCGATGCTGACCGAGGTGTCCGGCATCGTGAAGTTCGGTGACATCATCGAAGGCGTCACCATGGAAGAGAAAGTCGACGAACGGACCAGCCTCTCGACCAAGATCATCATCGACTGCAAGGACTTGGATAAGCGCCCGCGCGTGTCGATCAAGGACGCTGAGGGCAAGACCCAGCGGCTGCCGGGGTCGGAGGCCTTCGCGCGCTACCTGCTGCCGGTGGGTGCACATATCCATGTCAGCGAGGGACAAGCGGTGTCGGCTGGCGACGTGATCACGAAGATCCCGCGCGAGACGACGAAGACGAAGGACATCACCGGAGGCCTGCCGCGTGTGGGCGAGCTGTTCGAGGCCCGCAAGCCGAAGGAGTTCTCCGTCATCAGCGAGATCGACGGGACGGTCTCGTTCGGGAAGGACACGAAGGGGAAGCGCAAGGTGGTGGTCACTCCTGAGGTCGGCCAGCCGCGTGAGTACCTGATCCCCAAGGGGAAGCACATCAGTGCCCACGAAGGCGACCAGATCCGCGCCGGCGAGCCCCTGATGGACGGCTCCTCCAATCCGCATGATATCCTCACTGTTCTGGGTGAGAAGGCCTTGGCCAAATACCTCGTCGATGAGGTCCAGGAGATTTATCGGCTCCAGGGCGTTCGCATCAACGACAAGCACATTGAGGTGATCGTGCGCCAGATGCTGCGCCGGGTCCGCATCAAGGATGTGGGCGACAGCGAGTTTCTTATCGGGGATCAGGTGGAGAAGTGGCGCTTCGAGGAAGAAAACAGCAAGGTCATCGCGGCCGGGACGGAGCCGGCGATCGCC
>JBHHZN010000279.1:0-3073 GCA_046758155.1 Acidobacteriota bacterium
GGATCTCCGCCGCTGAGGATGAAAATCGGGGTCCCCAGCTCCGCCGCCTGCCGCAAGAGACCTTCGCCTTCGGCCGTCGTCAGTTCGCGAGGATCCGGATCCGGCTGGGCCGAGGCCCTGCAATGCCGGCAGACGAGATCGCAGGCCTGCGTCGTCTCCCAGATGATCAGGAAGGGCGCCTTCGCGTAGTCGAGACGTGGCATGCCGCCCTCTCGGGAGCTGCTCGTCATGCTGGGCCTCCTCTCATCCCTTCCCCGCCCGCCCTGGCCTGCACGCCCGGCGCGCGCTGGAGCAAGAGAACGCCGATGCCCGAGAACATGACACCCCCTTCACCCGGATGCCTTCCACTCCGGGCCGGCCGGAACATCGATACCGCTCGACGGTCATCGGCACTGGGTCATTTCGCTCACACCTTGCGTCTTGACTGCGTCATGCCGCGCTACGGCCCTCATCGGCCGTTTCCTCCAGGGCGGCCGAAGCCCTGGCGCGCTCGGTCTCCTCGGACGCCACCTGGCAGTCGATACAGAGCGTCGTCCAGGGAACCGCCGCCAGGCGCCTCCGCGGGATCGACGCGCCGCATTCCGCGCATGTGCCGTAGGTCCCCTCCTGGATGCGCGCGAGGGCCTTCTCGATCATGAACAGGCGATTCCGCTCGAATTCGCTGAGACACAGCAGGAAATCCCGGGTGTAGGTCCGGACGGCGAGATCGACGAAATCCTCGGGGTCCGCCTGGGCATGGGCGAGACTGCCATGCCGATCCCTCCAGTACTCGCGCGTGAGCACCCACCGGAGGTTTTCTAGATGCCGGCGGTAAAGCTGGGTTTCGCGCCTTTCACGTCTGTGCATGGTCCACACCTCCCGATCACCCTGTGCATGCATGGCTCGTGCCAGAGCCATGCACCTCACCCCACGCGGGAGGCATCATGGGAATCGCGCAACGACGAGGGAGGTGGGCCCTCAGGCTCCTGCCTGCTTGCGGTCCACCAGGTAGTCGCCCGACACGATCCTGCGCCACCAGGATTCATGGGCACGGTACCAGGCCACGGTCGCCTCCAGGCCCCGCTGGAAATCCCAGGCGGGATGCCAGCCCAGTTCCCGCCGGAGACGGCGCGCGTCGATCGCGTAGCGCCTGTCGTGCGCCGGCCTGTCGGCCACACTGCACAACAACGACTCGGGACGGCCCGTCAGGGCAAGAACTTTCCGGGCGACCTCGATGTTGGACATCTCGCCATCGGCCCCGATGTTGTAGATCGACCCCGGTCTTCCGCGCAGCAGCAGCGCTTCCAGGGCGGCGCAATGGTCGTGCACGTGCAGCCAGTCCCGGACGTGGAGCCCATCGCCGTAGATCGGCAGAGGCCGATCCAGCAGCGCATTGAGGATCATCTGAGGCAGGAACTTCTCCGGGAACTGGTACGGCCCGTAGTTGTTGGACGAGCGGCTGATGATGACCGCCAGGCCGTGCGTCTTGAAGACGGCCGCCGCCAGCAGATCGGCCGCGGCCTTGCTCGCCGCGTACGGTGAGGTCGGCGAGACGGGGGTCTGCTCGGTGAAGCGCTCGGTCGCGTCCAGGTCGAGAGCACCGTACACCTCGTCGGTGGAGACCTGCAGAAAACGCTTGACGCCCGAAGCCCTGGCCGCATCCAGGAGAACCTGGACGCCCATCACATTGGTGCGGATGAAAGGAACGGCGCTCTCGATGCTTCGATCCACGTGCGATTCCGCGGCGAAGTTCACGACGGCGTCGAACGATGCCGCCATCAATCCCCGCACGCGATCCGGATCGGCGATATCACCCCGGACGAACCGGTATCGACGCCGCATCGCCGGGTCCTCCTCCAGGTCGGCGAGGTTCCCGCGGTTGCCCGCGTAAGTCAGCAGGTCCAGGTTCACGATCTGCGCCCGGTCGTGCCGGCTCAGCATCCACCGGATGAAGTTCGAGCCGATGAACCCGCAGCCACCGGTCACCAGCAGCTTCATTCCGCCGACTCCACGGCCGGCGCCGGCATCGCCCGGATCACCGGCCGGCGCGCGCCGGGTCGTACGGGATGGTCGCATCATGGGCCGGGATGCCGTGCTCGTCGGACGTCGCGGACTGCTCCGGCTCCCACCACGAAGCGACCCACCCCGGGCTCGCCATGGCGCCAGCCTTCGACGACACCCGGCGAGGACGTGGTCAGACAGGCCTGTGCGAGCTTCGTGAAGATCGCGTTCTCACGGCGGGACAACGGCATCAGGCAACCCTGTTCATCGGGAAACACTCCGGGAGGCTCGCATCGAACGCCGTCGATGAGCGGTACTCCGGCCGCTCTGGGCCGCACGAGGGCGACGCCGGCCTGCCGGGACATCATGTCTTCCCGGGAGAGACGGCGGTGACGGCCCGGGCGGCCTCCGCCGCCTTCCGGCCGCGGTTGGAGCGCAGGGAGGGATGGGGAACACCCGGCACGGTCTCCGGGTTGTTGGCGCCGTACTGCCAGACCAGGTTCGAGGCCTCGTGAAGCGACGTGAAGGTTCTCGCGTCGCTCCACCAGCCGTCCAGGACGGCCCAGGACATCTCCGAGCGGCTGATGTAGTCGTTGTTGACGTCGGTGATCTCCAGCTCGCCGCGGGCGGAGGGCTCGAGGCCGCGAATGATATCGAAGACCCGGCTGTCGTACATGTACACCCCCGTCACGGCGAACGGGCTCGGCGGGTCGGCCGGTTTCTCGACGATGCGAACGAGTAGGTCCTGGTCGAACTCCGGCACCCCGAAGCGTCGCGGATCGGGCACGGGACTGAGGTGGATCCGGGCCCCCTTGGCCTGCTTCAGGAAGGCTCGCACGGAATCGGCGAAGACCTTGTGAAGGATGTTATCCCCCAGGACCACGCAGAGGAGCCCGCCGGCGGCGAACGGCTCGGCCAGCGCCAAGGCCTCGGCGATCCCGCCGTTACCCTTCTGGTACACGTACTCGATGTGGCGCAGGCCCAGCTCGCGCCCGTTGCCGAGCAGTCGAAGAAAATCGCCCGGGTCGTTGCCTCCCGTGACGACGAGGACCTCCTCCACCCCCGAGTCGCGCAGTGCCTCGAGGGGGTAAAA
>JBHHZN010000280.1:0-3071 GCA_046758155.1 Acidobacteriota bacterium
GCGATCTTTCTTCCGGACATGATCGAATCCTCGGGGGGCAACACGAGACGGTACTATTCCCTGGAAATCGCGGGCGGATTGGCCGCCCTGATGCTGCTGCCGCTGCTCGCCATGGCCGGGTACCGCTGGGTCTTCGGCGGCTATCTTCTCTCATTTCTTGCGATCGCCGTTCTTCTTTCGGCGTCCGCAAGGAACCTCGCCCTGCTCTCCGCCATGGTCCTCCTCTTCCTGGGCTCCTACGATGCGCTCGACAAGAATCCCTCCGCCTGGTTCTACAGGCATTGGTATGCCGGCGCGGGCGTCACCCGGATCATCCACACGACCTACTCGCCGTACCACAAGGTGGAGGTCGCCAGCGACAGGAACGAGCATCCGATGCTGCTCCTGAATTCGCACGCGCAGTTCACGCACGCGGGACACGCGAACTACAGTTACTTCGCAGCTGAGTTCCCTGCTTCCATTCTGGGAGGTCGACCGAGGGCCTGCCTGCTGGGGTGCGGCTCGATGTCCACGGTGGGCAGAATCGGCGCCATGGTGCGCTGGATCGATATCGTGGATATCGATCGCGCGGTGTTCGAGGTGAGCAAGATGCATTTCGCGGCCTACAATCATCTGGATCATCTGAGGAACTGGACGTTTCATGCCGACGATGCCAAGCATTTTCTCGCGTCGGGCCGGGAGGAGTTCGATCTGATCATCGACGATATCCCCCCGGCGCGGACCAGGCAGGTCGCCTTGACGTACACGAAGGAGTTCTTCCAGCTCGTCGAGTCCCGCCTCGCCTCGCGCGGGATCTTCTCGCTGCCCTCGCTGGTGTCGGTCGAGGCGCACGATTCCTACGGAAGGAAAATCGCCGCCACCATGAGAAGCGTCTTCGACAAGGTCTTCATCCTGCAGAGACGGGGCACGTCCTACTTGTATGGCTGCAACGCTGGTTTCACGTTCGACCGGCCGCGCCTGATCCGGGCGTTGAATCACTGGGACAAGGACAATGTGCGCTTCCTCGGTCCGGACAAGGTGGACCGCCTGATCGAGGGTACCCCCGTCATCACCGTCAATAACACGGCCGAGCTGATCTATGACTAGGCTCGGCGGTATTACCCGGGAGACGGGCGCGACGCGGCTGTCGATGCGGGCGTTGATTCGGATCTATCTTTGCTTTGCCGCCGGGTTGTACTTCGCGTGGGTTCAATTCAGCTATTTTTTCCTCCTGGAGGCCTTCCTCTCGGCGAGTCATGTTTCCTATTTCGTGGCGCTGTTCTTCTGGCTCGGCGGGTTCCTGGTCGGGCTGAACGCCAGCCGGAAGCTGTCGGCATCGTGGCTGCTGGCGATCGGGGTCGGAGCCTATTACGCCACATGGGCCCTGGTGGGCAAGTACCCGTTCCGCGACGCGCTGTACCCGGTCATGGCGCTGGGCATCAGCACGTCGGCCATCCTGCCCGGTTTCTTCTTCCCGCTGGCGACACGACTCTTTCCTCGGGTCAAATCGATGCTGATTCACGAGAACAACGGGTTCATCGTGGGGATCGCTTCATCGCTTGTCGCGATGACCTGGGCGGGCAGGCTCTTTCTCGACTTCGCGCCCCTTCTGGGCTGCATCCTGCTCATGCCGGCTCTGCGAAGAGCCGTGGCGCCCATCGAGCCGGAGATGGCCCCGGGCGAGAAGGCGCCAGGAAACGCTCCCGCCGCATTGGCCGCCGTCGGCCGCGCGCCAGACCGCCCCGCCGGTCGGGCGGAAGCCGGCATCTGACACCGTCGCTGCGAAGCCGGCTCCTTCTCGTTAGTATGGGGGGCAGCGGCGGGGTGCCGGCCGGAAGTGGAAGGACCCCGGGCGCGCGTTACCAGGTGGACACGATCACGGGGCATGGCGCGAGGCCGAGCCGGGTGTTGCCGGCCAAGGAGTGACGATTCATGGTTCGACGCTGGTTCTTCGCCGTCGCGTCCCTTCTCGTCATCACCGTCTTGCTCCTGGCGAAGATCCGGCCGCCCGTCCTGTGGGCATTCGTGCTCATCGGGCCGCTCGTCGTGCTGGGGATGCACGATGCGTTCCAGACGCGCCACACCGTCTTGAGGAACTTCCCCATCATCGGTCACATTCGTTACCTGTTCGAGCTGGTCCGCCCGGAGATCCAGCAGTACTTCATCGAATCGAACATCGACGCCTATCCCATCGAGCGGGAGTTCCGCAGCCTTGTCTACCAGCGTGCCAAGGGCGCTCTGGAAACGCTCCCGTTCGGAACGCAGAGAGACGTCTATCGCATAGGGTACGAGTGGGTCAGTCACTCCCTGAATCCGGTGAAACCTCCCGCGGAGGCCGCGCGGGTGACGGTGGGCGGCCCGGATTGCAGGAAGCCGTACTCGGCGTCTCTCCTGAACATCTCGGCCATGAGCTTCGGCGCGCTGTCGAGGAACGCCGTCCTGGCGCTCAGTCGTGCCGCCGCCAAGGGCGGCTTCGCCCACAACACCGGCGAAGGAGGGATCTCTTGCTACCATCTGCAGCCGGGAGGGGACCTGATCTGGCAGGTCGGCACCGGGTACTTCGGATGCCGCACGCGCGACGGTGAATTCGATCCCGACCTGTTTTCTCGCGAGGCGGGGCGCGACAGCGTGCAGATGGTCGAGCTGAAGCTCTCGCAGGGCGCCAAGCCGGGCCACGGCGGGATCCTGCCGGCCGTGAAGGTGAGCCGCGAGATCGCCCGCATCCGTGGAGTTCCGGAGGGCGAGACGGTCTACTCGCCACCGGGCCACAGCGCTTTCTCGACGCCCCGGGGACTCCTCGAGTTCGTCGCTCGACTGCGCGAACTCGCGGGCGGCAAGCCGGTCGGTTTCAAGCTCTGCATCGGCAGCCGGGCGGATTTCTTCGCGATCTGCAAGGCCATGCTGGCGACCGGCATCACCCCCGACTTCATCACCGTGGACGGAGGCGAAGGGGGCACGGGGGCGGCCCCCCTGGAGTTCTCCAACTCGGTGGGGATGCCGGCCCGCGACGCCTGGATCTTCGTTCACAACGCCCTGCGGGGCGTTGGCCTGAGGGATCGCATCCGGATCATCGCCAGCGGCAAGATCCTCAC
>JBHHZN010000281.1:0-3049 GCA_046758155.1 Acidobacteriota bacterium
CGGGAGGTCGTCGAGCGCGGCTACCTCTACATCGCGCAGCCACCTCTGTACCGCGTCAAGAAGGGCAAGACGGAGATGTACATCGACAGCGACGAGGAACTCAACCGCTTCCTGCTTTCCAAGGCGACGGAGGACAAAAAGGTCGAAACCGCGGCCGGCCGGACGGTCGAAGGAGCCGCACTGCTTGGTTTACTGGAAAAACTGATCGCCTACAACCGGCTTGTCTCCTTGCTGGCGCGGCGGGGCTACAACCAGCAGTTGCTCGAGACGCTGCTGGAGGAGGATCTCGTCAAGCGCGAGGCGTTCGCCCAGCGGGAATGGATGGAGAAAGTCGCGGCGTCGCTGCGGGCCAAGGGGCGCAAGGTGGGGGAGATCCGCCGCGACGAGGAGCACAACCTGTATGAGCTGTTCGTCGCGCCCGGGGCGATCGGACCGACACGCGTCGAGGTGTCGTGGGACGCGCTGGGCTCGAAGGTCGAATACCGGCGACTCCATCAGCTATGGCGCGAGACGGCGGAGTTCGACAAGGTTCCGCTCACGCTGATCGACACGGCGCATGACGGCCAGCCCGAGATGATGGGTTCGAAAGCGGACCTGCTGGACTCCATCCTGCGCTCGGGCAAGGAGGGAGTGCGTATCCAGCGGTACAAGGGGCTTGGTGAGATGAATCCCGAGCAGCTCTGGGAGACGACGATGGACCCGGAACGGCGGAGGCTCCTGCAGGTGAAGATCGAGGACTCCACCGAGGCGGAGAGGATATTCAACGTCCTCATGGGTGAGCATGTCGTCCCACGCCGCAAGTTCATCGAGGAGAACGCCCTGGACGTGAGGAATCTGGACATCTGATGGTAGAAGACGGAAATCGGATCACTCCGGTCGACATCGAGGACGAGATGAGCAAGTCGTACCTCGACTACGCGATGTCGGTCATCATCGGCAGGGCGCTGCCGGACGTTCGCGACGGGCTGAAACCGGTGCATCGTCGCGTCTTGTTCGCGATGTACGATCTCAACAACGATCATACAAAGCCGCACAAGAAGTCGGCCCGCGTCGCCGGCGACGTGATCGGCAAGTACCATCCCCACGGAGAATCCGCCGTCTACGATACGATCGTGCGGATGGCACAGGATTTTTCGCTGCGCTACCCGCTCATCGATGGGCAGGGGAATTTCGGATCCGTCGACGGTGATCCCCCTGCAGCGATGCGATACACCGAGATCCGCATGGCGAAGATCTCCTCGGAGATGCTGCGCGACATCCAGAAGGAGACGGTCGATTTCCTCCCGAACTATGACGGCACCCTCAGCGAGCCGATGGTCCTACCGGCCGCGTTCCCGAACCTGCTGGCGAACGGCGCCGATGGGATCGCCGTGGGCATGGCCACGAAGATCCCGCCGCACAACCTCGGCGAACTCATCGACGGGCTGCTTCTCCTCATCGGGAATCCCCAGTGCAGCCTCAGCGAGCTCTTGCAGAGAATCAAAGGACCTGATTTTCCCACGGCCGGCCTGATTTACGGGGTCGAGGGGATCCGCTCCGCCTACACGACGGGCCGCGGGTCCATCGTGATGCGCGCGCGGGCTCGGATCGAACCGGCGGGCAAGAAGGGGTTCGAGCGAATCGTCATCTCGGAGATCCCCTTCCAGGTCAACAAAGCGCGCCTCATCGAGCAGATCGCCAACCTGGTGCGTTCCAAGCGCGTGAATGGAATCTCCGACATCCGGGACGAGTCGGATCGCGAGGGCATGCGGATCGTCCTGGACCTCAAGCGCGACGAGGTGGCGCAGCCGATCCTGAACTACCTTTACAAGTACACCCAGATGCAAGACACGTTCGGGGTCATCCTCCTGGCGATCGTGAACAACCAGCCGAAGGTTCTGTCGCTGCGTGAGGCGCTCGATGCCTTCCTGGCGCACCGCAAGCAGGTCATCTATCGCCGGACGGTCTTCGATCTGAAGAAGGCCGAGGCGCGTGCCCACATCCTCGAAGGCCTCAAGACGGCGCTGGATCACCTCGACGAGGTCATCAGCACCATCCGGGCCGCGGTCAACCCGCAGGTCGCCAAGGAACAGTTGAGGTTCAAGTTCAAGCTGTCGGACATCCAGGCGCAGGCCATCCTCGACATGCGGCTGCAGCGCCTGACGGGCCTCGAGCGACAAAAAATAGTCGACGAACTGAAGGAGGTTCTGGGCCTCATCGCGCGACTGAAGGAGGTTCTCGGAAGCGAGAAGCTCATCCTGGAGATCATTTCCGAGGAACTGCAGGCGATCAAGAGCGCCTACGGTGACGAGCGGCGGACCGAGATCGTCCCCGAAGTGGAGGAGATCTCCATCGAGGACATGATCGCCGAGGAGGACATGGTCGTCACCGTGTCGCACAGCGGGTACATCAAGCGCACCCCGCTCGACGTGTACCGCACGCAGGGCCGGGGCGGCAAGGGACGCATCGGGATGACGACGCGTGACGAGGATTTCGTCGAACATCTCTTCATCGCCTCCACGCATGCTTACATCCTGATCTTCACGAACAAGGGACGCCTGCATTGGTTGAAGGTGCATGCCCTGCCGCAAGTGGGGGCCGCCGCCAGAGGCAAGGCGCTCGTGAATTTCGTCCGCCTCGAAAAGGGGGAGGCGTTCAGGGCGTTGCTGCCGGTCAGGGAGTTCGCGGCGGGCAAGTTCGTGATCATGGCCACCGCCAAGGGCATCGTCAAGAAGACCGCGCTGGCCGCCTTCGCGCACGTCCGCAGCTCGGGCATCATCGCGCTCTCGATCGACTCCGGCGATGACCTTCTCGCAGCGCGCCTCACGGACGGAAACCAGGAGGTCATACTAGCGACCCACTCGGGCAAGATCATCCGGTTCAGCGAGCGGGACGTGCGGCCCATGGGGCGCACGGCCCGGGGAGTGCGGGGCATCAAGCTTCGCGCCGAGGATTACCTGGTGGAGATGGACGTCATCGGAAAGGCAACGCACATCCTGACGGTCACCGAGAACGGGTACGGCAAGCGCACGCCGGTTTCTCTTTACCGGGCGCAGACGCGGGGCGGCAT